>JACRBM010000071.1 GCA_016219275.1 Chloroflexota bacterium | reverse complement strand
CTAACTCGGACAAGCCGAAACCAAACAAATTATTGGACGCGGATGAACGCGGATGAACGCGGATATTTTTCTTATCCGCGAAAATCCGCGTGAATCCGCGTCCCAAAATTCTTTGCTTTTTGTACAACGATTTCATTGGATCGGTACTATTTGACGAAAAAGATTTGACCTGACTCGAATCCTAATTACCAATTACCAATTACTTTCTATCGAAGGAGTCCCCATGAAAATCTACGACCTCTCTCAACCGTTGAACCAGGACTGTTCGTTCTGGCCCTTTTATCCACCGTTCGAAGTGAAATACATCAAACGCAAATCGGAGCATGGTGTGAACGCGCAATACATCATGACTTCGAATCACATGGGCACGCATCTCGACGCGCCGCGTCACTTTGTCACCAAAGGCAAAACGATAGACCAGATTCCGATAGAGTGGTGTTATGGTCCCGGCGTGATTGTTGACTTGAGCGACATGCTGGACGATTTGGATATCTTTCGACCCGAAGATATCGAAAAGCGCGCCGACGTGCGCGAGGGCGATATTCTGCTCCTCCATACCGGCTGGCACAAGTACTCGTTCCTCAGCGAAGACGCGGACGAAGAAAGATACATCCAACGTCATCCCGGTCCGCATTTCAGTATTTGCGATTGGCTCTTGAAGAAAAAGATTCACATCTGGGGCGTGGACATGATCTCGACCGATCATCCGATGAATTTGCCGATCGGTCGTTTTCTCGGCAAGGGCGGCTTGGAACATTGGCAAAAAGTGCGCGCCAAAGTTGAAGCCAAGTTCGGCAAAGACAAGCTAGACGAACTGTTTCCCGACTCGGCGTATCAATTGACGCACAACGCGCTCTTTCCACACGACTGCATCCACGTCGAGAACCTCGGCGGCGATATTGGCTTGAAGGAATTGCATAATCAGCGCATCACGCTCGGCGTGTTTCCCTGGAAGTTCAAAGGCGGCGAGGCGGCGTTCTGCCGCGCGGTGGCGTTCGTGTAACGTGAGATTCTCGTATGAACTTACATGACCTGTTTCGCATCCACTTTGTCGCGCGCGCCGACAAGATGGCGCTCCGTTTCGAAGCGCGCGCGCTGACGTTCGGCGAACTCGACGCGCAATCGAATCGCGTCGCACGCGCGTTTCAACGCTTGGGATTGAAGCGCGGTGATCGTATCGGCTTTTATTTGGGCAACAGCGTTGAATTGATTCTCGCCCACCTCGCGAATCTCAAACTGGGTCTTGTGCTCGTGCCGATGAACACCCAGTATCGCGATCTGGAAATCACGCACATGGTCAACGATGCCGAGCCGCGCGTGATTTTAACGGATCGAACTCAGGCACAGATTCTAGAGCCGCTGCGCCCCCAGTTGAAATCGGTTGAACACATTCTGCTCGCCGAAGAATTGGACGGATTGATCGCGCACGAATCCGCCGAGGCGATGGACGTGCGCGTGGACGGCGAGGACCTTGCCGCGATCATGTACACATCCGGGACGACCGGACGCTCCAAAGGCGCGATGCTTTCGCACGATAATTTTGTCGCGAATATTACCGGGCTAGCGAATGCCTGGGCATTGACGGCGAACGATACACTTTTGTTGGCGTTGCCGCTTTTCCACACCCATGGACTCGGCGTTGCGTTGCACGGCGCGCTCACGGTGGGATGCACGACGATTTTGCAGCGTACGTTTCGAGCGGATCGCGCGCTGGATGCGTTAATGAATGAAAACGTGACATTGTTCATGGGTGTGCCGACGATGTACGTGCGACTCATCGAAGAAGCGCACAAGCGCGGCATGAATCGCGTGCAATTGCCAGAGATGCGCTTGTTCGTTTCCGGGTCTGCCCCACTCGGCGTGGAGACCTTTGAGCAGTTTGAAACAATCTTTGGGCACAAGATTCTCGAACGGTACGGTATGACGGAAACGGTGATGAACATTTCAAATCTCTACGCGGGCGCGCGGATTCCCGGCACGGTTGGCGTGCCGTTGCCGGGCGTCACGGCGTGCGTGGGTGATGAACGCGGCAACGCCTTGTCCGATGGCGAGGTCGGCGAAATTTTGTTGCGCGGCTCGAATGTCTTTCGAGGTTATTGGCGCGCGCCGGAAAAAACGACAGAATCATTTATTACCGATGCTGAAGGCAATCGTTGGTTTCGGACGGGCGATCTCGGCAAACGCGACCCGACTAACGGATACTTGACGCTATTAAGTCGTCGCTCCGACCTAATCATCAGCGGCGGCTATAACATTTATCCGCGCGAAGTCGAAGAATTATTGCTGACTCACCCGGCGATTCTCGATGTCGCCGTCGTCGGCGCGCACGATGCCGCGCTCGGTCAAGTGCCGGTCGCGTTCGTGGTGCCGCGCGCGGATCACGCCGCGCGCGCTGAAGATTTGATCGAGTTCTGCCGCGTCCATCTCGCGCGCTACAAAGCGCCGCGCACAATCACGTTTCTCGATGCGTTGCCGCGTAACGCGATGGGGAAAGTTGAAAAGCAAAAGTTAAAAAGTAGCATGTGAAAAATGCCCTGCGCGGGATCGGTGTGGTATACCATAGTTTCCGGTTGAGGAGTCTTAACGCATGGCAGCGATCCGGATGACTCGTGACGGGAGCACGTAGCCGATGCGATCACAACGTTTTTTATATAGTCTGCGTTTCAAAATCACCGCGGGCATTGCGCTTCCTCTGCTCGTTCTCCTCAGCGCGTTTTCATATCTCCAGTACATTCGTCAACGTGACCTTCTGCTTGCCAACCTCGACCGCACGACCACCAATCTCGGCAACGTCATCGTCGGCAGTTTGCAGCACGCGATGCTGACGCAGGACTTGCCGGAAATCCAAATCATCATGGACAACATCGCCAAACAGGGCGGTATCCGCGAAGTGTTCTTGATGAACCCGCGCAACGAGGTTCGCTTTGCGCCGCAACAGCGCAATGTAGGAACTGTGTTCAAACGCATTGACCCCGGTTGCGTTGAGTGTCACAGCCCCGAGATTACGCAGCATCCTTTCAGTATTATTTTTGTAAACGCACAAGGCGAACGGGTTTTGCGCAACTGCAAACCGATAGTGAACCTGCCCGAGTGCCAGCAGTGTCACAGACCGCAAGATGCGTTCAATGGGGTCCTGATTACCGATGTTTCGATGCAAGCGGTTGACGATTCGCTCGCGGTAGATTTGAACACGAATATCGCTTGGTCGGCAGCGGCAATCCTCGCGACGATCTTGGTGGTGAATGCGCTGATGAGCCGTATGGTCGTGACCAAACTTGAACGCTTGGTCGAAGCGATCAAGCGATTCTCGCACGGCGATTTGTCACAGCGCGTGAGTGTGCACAGCGGCGATGAGATCGGCGAACTTGCCGCGTCCTTCAATCAGATGGCGGAAGGGCTGAACGAACGCACGCGAGAACTCGAACGCTTGAATGAGGAATTGCGGCGCAAGGAAAATTTGCGCGGGCAGTTGCTCGCCAAACTGATTTCCGCGCAGGAAGAGGAACGCAAACGCGTCGCGCGCGATTTACACGATCAATTGGGTCAGGCGCTCAGCGCGATGACCATGGGCATGGAAGCCGCGGAGGGCGCGCTGCCACCGCAATTGGATGGATTGAAAGAACGACTATTGAACGCGAAAATTCTAGCGACGCGCGCGTTGGAGCAAACGCATGAATTGATTCTCGATCTTCGTCCGATTGTCCTCGACGACCTGGGTCTGATTGCCGCGATGCGGTCGTATGCGGAAGAACATCTTGTTCCGCGCGGCGTCGCGGTTCAAGTGACCGTGCACGGTACGGCGCGGCGTCTTCCGCCCGAATTAGAAATCGCCTTATTTCGTATCGCGCAAGAAGCGATCAACAACATTGCGAATCACGCAGCAGCGCAACACGTCGAACTCGCGCTCGAATTCCGCGATGCGGCGGTACAAGTCGTCGTTCAAGATGACGGACGCGGTTTCGATCCAACGACGGTGTTCAATTCTGACAAGGATGGTCGCGGATTCGGGTTGCTCGGCATGCAAGAACGCGCGACGCTCGCCGACGGCGCCTTTGAAATCGTTTCACACCCAGGACGCGGGACGCGGATTGTGATAACGATGCCAACGCAAAGGATGAAGGAAGAGGGATGAACAAAATTCGAGTCTTGGTGGCGGACGATCACACCATCGTGCGCGAAGGGGTGCGGATTTTGCTGGAGGCGCAGCCGGACATTCAAGTTGTGGGTGAAGCGGCGGACGGGCAGGAGGCGGTCGCCAAGGTGCGCGAACTAAAGCCGGATGTCGTACTGATTGACATTGCGATGCCGCACCTGAATGGCTTGGAGGCAACGCGCGCCATCAAGCGCGATTTTCCGCAGATTCACGTGATCGGCTTGACGATGTACGAGAGCGACGAATATTTTTTCCAGTTGCTCAACGCCGGCGCATCGGGCTATGTGTTGAAAAAAGCCGCGTCCGCCGATTTGCTCGCGGCGATTCGCGCGGTTTATGCCGGCGATGTGTTCTTGTATCCGTCGGTCGCGCGCCGGCTCGTCAACGATTATCTCGCGCGGGTGCAATCGGGCGAGGAAAAGAACAGTTACGACGGCTTGACGGTGCGCGAACGCGAGGTTCTCAAATTGATCGCGGAAGGACATACGAACCAAGCCATCGCCGACAAGTTGGTCATTAGCCCCAGCACGGTGCAGACTCACCGCACGCGCATCATGCAGCGACTGAACCTGCATAGTCGTGCTGAACTGATGCAGTACGCCATGCGTAAAGGTTTACTCGACCGCGTGTCGTGAATTTAACTACACGCGTAATCAGATTGTCGTAGCCAGACGCTCAAAAGTGAGCGTCTTTTTTGTTGTGCATTCATTGTCTAGACGATTGTCCTCGACGCGTAGAAGGATTACTCTGGTGTTGGACACTGAGGTTCGGCAGACCTCGCGTGTCGAGGGGAGGGAAGAATGGCACATCCGGTCAAGGTCTTGATCGCAGTAACAGTTATGCTGTTGCTTGTGTTCGTCGTCGCCGGCAACACGGGCGCATCGGCGGAGCCCCAAATTGTCCAAGTGACGCTCAAGGATTATCAAATCAATCTGTCGCAATTTGTCGTAGCGCCGGGCAAAGCGGTCACACTGGTGATCACCAACGCCGGCGAATTGCCGCATAAATTGATCGTTCAGTCCTACGAAAGCGCCGACAAGGCGAATGTCGCCGCAAGCCCGGTCATCGGTTCCCACACATCCCAGCCCGTTCAATTCACGCTCGAGCCAGGTGTTTATCGCATCGAGTGTGAGCAGACGGATCACGCCAAGCGCGGGATGGTCAACGTGATTGCCGCGCAGACCACGCCGCAAAAATCATTTCCTTTGCAAATGGATTTTCTCATCCTCATTCTTGGTCTGGTGATGGGCAGTGCGTACATCATTGCCGACTCGCTGGGGTTGCGTCTCACCGCCAAGCAAGAAGGTCGCTAATGGATTGCCCGCGCGTCTTTTTGATTTGTGTGAACCGGCTCGTCTGCGAAGCCGTGAATCTCGTGTTGCGCCGTGAAGGATTCGACCTGGTTGGTCTGGAGACGGACCCGCACACTGCGCTGATGCAAGTGCGCGCGCTCGACCCGGACGTGGTTCTGGTCGAAGGCAACGGCGACGGTGCGGACATCAAGTTAATGATGGGGCTTACGCGGCTCGCGTACGAAAGGAAGAACCTGCGAATCATTCACCTGAGTTTGATTGACAATCAGTTGCACATTTATCACCAGGAACAACGGCGCATGGTCACGACCCAGGATTTGGTGGCGGCGATCCGCGCGCCGGTGTGATCCGCGATGCG
Source organism: Chloroflexota bacterium (assembly GCA_016219275.1). Lineage (NCBI taxonomy): Bacteria > Bacillati > Chloroflexota > Chloroflexota bacterium. Next base: position 85,235 of record JACRBM010000071.1, on the reverse strand, counting down.
CAAAACCTTGCAAAGCGTCAGAGCCAAACAACCTTCGCAAGGATGATCCGTCACAAATCTCTCTGAGGAGTAGGACAAATATGGCACCTCGATTTTCTCGGCGACAATTCTTGAAACTCGGCGCACTGTTGGCTGGCGCGGCGACCACGCTCGGCGCGGCGCGCAGTCATACCTTCGATGATTTGCTGAACGCGGTCGGCGCGACGGTTGCGCGGATTCCGGCGTTTCGCGCCAACGCGCAAACGACCGGCGAGTTGCTCGATGCAAGCGGCGAGCCGATGCATCGCGCGCATGACGCGCTTGCCGCCGCGCCCGGCAAGCATCGCTGGGTGATGGTCATTGATCTCGCCAAATGCGATGGCTGCAAGGAGTGTACGGCGGCGTGCAGTGCGATGCACTTTGTGCCACCCGGTCAAGAGTGGATCAAGGTATTTGAGAATCGCGATAACAAAATCGCCGGCGCGTACTGGTTTCCGCGTCCGTGTATGCAGTGTGACAACTCGCCGTGCGCCAAAGTATGCCCGGTGGGCGCAACGTTCAAGCGCGAGGATGGCATCGTGTTGATTGATCAGGATCGCTGCATCGGCTGTCGCTATTGCATCGCCGCGTGTCCGTACGGCTCGCGGTTTTTCAACTGGGCGGAGCCGCCGCACACCGCCGAGGAAGTCGCGCAGAAATATTCGGTCGAGTGGAATTATCCGCACCGCAAAGGCGTCGTCGAGAAATGTATCTTTTGCCCAGCGAACGCACGCGAAGGCAAACTGCCCGCGTGCGCATCGGCGTGCAAGATGGACGCGATTTATTTCGGCGATCAACTAGAAGATGCGGTGGCGAATCACGCGGGCGAGGTCGTTTCGTTCAGGCAATTGATTCGCGAGAAAGGCGGCTTTCGCTTTATGGAAGATTTGGGCACCGAGCCGCGCGTGTGGTATCTCCCGCCGCGCGACCGGATATATCCGGCACCCAAAGGATAATTGCTATCTCACCTTACGCAAAGATGTCATTTCGACGAGTGAAGCGAGGAGAAATCTCCTGCGAAAACCGAGATTTCTCGCTTCGCTCGAAATGACACCGCGTAACATCAGTTAGTAATTTTGGAGGCATCATGTTTCGTCAACTACAAAAAGAAGACATTTTATTTCAGCCATTGAGATCGAACAGTTGGAAATTCTACGGATTCGTCGCGATTTTGTTCGCCGTGATTGGCTGGGCGGCGTATGCGTACTCCGTACAACTGCGCGACGGACTCGTCGTCACCGGTTTGCGCGATTACATTTTCTGGGGCATCTACATGACCAACTTTGTTTTCTTCATCGGTATCAGCCACGCCGGCACGCTCATCTCCGCGATCCTGCGCGTCACTGGCGCAGAGTGGCGTCGTCCCATCACGCGCATGGCGGAAGCGATCACGGTGTTTGCGCTGTTGATCGGCGGACCGATGATTATCATTGACATGGGTCATCCCGAACGCTTGCTCAATCTCTTGCAGTACGGGCGCATCCAATCGCCGATCCTCTGGGATTTGATTTCGATCACGACGTACATCGCCGGCAGTATGTTGTATCTGTACTTGCCAATGATTCCTGACCTGGCAGAGTGTCGCGATCGGTTGACCGACGCGCCGGCGTGGAAACGATTCATCTATCGTACACTATCGTTGGATTGGCGCGGTGACGCGGAACAAAAACGCCGCTTGGAAAAAGGCGTCGGGATTATGGCAGTTTTGATTATCCCGGTCGCGGTGTCAGTGCATACCGTCGTGTCGTGGATTTTCGGCATGACGATGCGTCCCGGGTGGCACAGCACGATTTTCGGTCCGTACTTTGTCGTCGGCGCGATCTTCTCCGGCATCGCCGCGATTTTGATCGCGATGGTGATCTTCCGCCGCGTGTATCATCTGGAAGCGTACCTCACCGAAAAAGTGTTTCGCAACCTGGGTCTCCTGCTGCTCGTGATGGATGTGGTGTACATCTACTTTACCTTGAGCGAATATCTGACGATGACCTATGGCAACGATGTCGCCGATCAAGGCGTGGTGCAAATGTTGTTCGTCGGCGATTTTGCCCCGATTTTCTGGGCAATGATCCTGGGTGGGTTTATCTTTCCCGGTCTGATGCTGGCATTACCAAACCTGATCCAGATCGCGGCAAAGCAATCTGCCGCACAGCTGGTACTGCGTCCACTTGCCGCGATGGCTGCCGTCGCGGTGTTCGCGGTGATGGCATTTGCGCCCACCGGCGCATCGGCAGATTTTCAAGTTACTTCTCTTTGGTCCACCTTGCGCGTGTTGAGTATTGTCATCGCGCTCGGCGGCTTGTTCTGGCTCATGTTGCCGGTGATGAAGCGTCATCCGCTCGCCACGATTGCTACGGCATCGCTTTTGATCAACATTGCGATGTGGCTCAAACGCTACATTATCATTGTGCCGACGCTCTACAACCCGCGCATTCCGATTCAAAACGTGCCGTCGGAATGGGCGCAGTACACGCCAACCTGGGTCGAGTGGTCAATCACCGCTGGCGCGTTCGCGATGTTCATTCTGTTGTACACGCTCTTTTCGAAAATGTTCCCGGTCGTTTCGATCTGGGAAACATCGGAAGAAGCGCACACGCCAGTGACCGCGCACGTTGCCGAAGGAGGCGCGAATGTCTAGGCGAAAAATTTTGGCGCTATTCGTCGCGCTGGTCTCGTTGTCCGTTTATCTTGCGCCCATCGCGCGAGCGGACGATCCGCCGGGCGCGAAAACTTTTGCGACGTACTGTGCGGCGTGCCACGGCGCCGGCGGCAAGGGCGGCTATGCGTCCGCCATCGGCGACGAAAAGTACTTGGGCGGTCACAGCGATGACGCCATCGCGCAAATTACCGGCGAAGGCATTGTCGCCAAGGGTATGCCGGCGTGGAGCAAAGCAAAAGGCGGTTCGCTGAGTGATGCTCAAATTGCGGACATTGTGGCGTACCTGCGTTCACGCACCGCGTCGAGCGCATCAGCGCCCGCGCCCGCCCCAGAGTCAACAACGACAGACGCCGCGTACGCCCAGACTCGGATGACGGTTACGCAAGCGACCAATGCCGAAGGTAGTGCGTTGGTGAATGCGCTACTGCAAAGAAACGATGGCTCGCCGGTGGTCGGCGCGTCGGTTGCATTTGCGCGCGTGACTACATTGGGTAACCTGGATTTGGGAACAGTCAAGACGGATAACTCTGGTAACGCAACGCTCTTTCTAGGCGCAGTGCCAGAAGCCGCGCGCGAAGTAGATGTGAATTTCAAGGGCGACAAGAACCTGGGATCAAGCGCCGGCAAAATCGTTCTCCAACAACCGGTAGTTGCGTCAGCATCAAGCCCTCTGAATCTCGGCGGCGTGCGCTTATCGGTCGGCGATGAGCCGTTACTGCCGCCCGAAGGTAGTTTGGTAACACCGAATCCGCCGCTTGTGCCGACGCTGATCATTGCGCTTGTCGTGCTGGGTGTGTGGTCAGCGTACGGCTACGTCGTGTCGCAAGTAGTCGGAATTTGGAAAGCTGGGTCGAGCGCAAAGCGCGAGAACACATGGACGACGAGAGCAAGGTGACAGTGTAATTTTCGCGATCATGCTATATGGATGTGGCGATCTACATCGCTCCAATAGACGATGTGAAGGGTCTGCCCGCTGGGACGTACATGGTCTACGTATGGATCTAGCCCGTTGCCGGCAAATTGCCTGATGTGAGCAGACCCGCGATCGGTTTTATGACCTTCCAAATCGGCGCCGAAACATCAGAACCGAAAATTGACACGAACTGTACCGATTGTCACGGCAACACGATTTGGCATCTTGACGAAGGTCCCCAGCATCCCGAGCCATTCGACACCGACTATTGCAAGGCGTGTTGCGCCAAATGTCATGACCCCAAAGGTAGTTCAGTGTAGAAAGAGAAACCATCGCGATCAGACGCAAACCCAGCCCCCAAACGCAAAATTTGGGACTCGATGTCAAAAACCAGGTTTCTCCGAGAAACCTGGTTTTTGGCGAAAGTATTGTCCTCTGCGATGGGATTTGAAAGTCGGGTGTGCTATTCACACACCCGACTAGTTGTTTTGAAGGCGGTCCGTCTAGTTGCCTTGGTTAAGTGGCACACTCACCGTCGCATTCTTTGTCGTGACATTACCGCACGCGTCAGTCAATCTGTAAGTGATGGTGTAGATGCGTCCGTTGCCGTTGCCTGACCGCTCGGCGCGTAACTTGAAATTAAAGTCGTCCACGGTCACGATATCGTTGGCGGTATCGCCGTCACCGAGACCATTGTCCGGTTCATTGGAGGTAACCGAGACCAACGCTAGACTCGGACTGGGGTCCGCATTGTCGCTCTTGGTCACTGTTGCTTTGACATCCACATACTTGTGATTCGGTGGCCACAGCGAGTTGGGGGAGACGCCAACATTTAGCGTCGGCGCGGTGCGATCCACGCACAGGCGCGATACCTGGGGTTCGTGATCGCTTGCGTGAGCGGCAAACTCGGAATTGACGTGAACGACATCGAAGGCGCGCGGGCGAGCGAATATGCCGTTGCTCACAAGCGTGTGGTCGAGGGTTTGTGAGTTACCCTCAAAGACGTATGTGTAACGTTCATTCTGCGCCAAGGTTTCGATCAGGTCGTTCAACGGGGCGCTCTTCAAGAGGTTGAGCGGATTCGAGAACTCAAAGTCGTTGAGGTCTCCCAACACGACCACGTTTGCATTGGAATCCGCCGCGAGTAGTGAGCTCACAAAGTTCTTGACGATTGTTGCCTGCTGGTCGCGCTGGACTTGAGAAACAAGCGAAGGCGGTTGGAAGTGACCAAACAAAGGTTGATCACCGCCCTTTGAGTTCCAGTGATTCGCAACCACAAACACCTTGTCGCCTTTGAAGGTGAACTCGCCCGCGAGAGGTTTGCGGCTGGTAGTGAACGCCGCATTGGTTGGATCAATTCGACCTGGGCTGAAAGTGAGTTGTGTGCTGGCGCCACTTCCGGTAACTCCCGTTGCATTGGTCGAAGTCCCACCCACACGATCAACGAAGGTTAGCCCGCGATCAGTGCGGAACAAGAATCCTTGGCGAATGTTGCCACCCGGTGCGCCGCCATCCTGGTTGTTGACTGGATCGATCTGGCGAAATTGGTACGGAGGTCCCCCGGCGGTTGTAATCGCGTTGATCAACATCGTCCATGTCGTCGTCGCATCTACTATGCCATTGTTGGTCGCGCCAGAGTTATCTTGGACTTCCTCGACGGCGATGATGTCTGGCGCTTTTAGGTTATTGACGATCAGAGTCGCCAGCGTGCTGAACTTGGAAGGCAGATTGGTTGGGGCAAGATTCTCGACGTTGAACGTGCCAACGCTGAGTTGATAGGCAGTGGGAGAAGCGGTCACTTCTTGCGTCAAGCCACCGGAGGAAACCGCTGGCATCGAAATCACTTGCAACTTGAAATTGCCGAAGGAGTAGTCTATCACGCCAACGATGGCGCCGGGGAACTTGTCGTTGACATTTGCCGACGCAAACGTCGGACCACCCGCTATCAAGTCGTTGAGGATGATTCGCTCTGGGTTGAAATCGTTCGCGCGGATGATGATGCCGCTACGCGCGGTCCGGACGCTGGCATTCGCGCCATTGTCGCCGATGACCGGAATTTCACGGTTCGAGCCAAAGTTCGTCCAGGGTCCCACTACGACCGCTTGATTGACTTGGACTAACATGCTCTCGAGACTTTCGTAGAAATCAATCCCATCAGTTGCCGCGTCGAACGAGCCGCTGTTCTCGACATCGCCTGTACCGTCATCGTTAATGACGGTGGTCGGCGGAACTCTCCCGCCGGCGCCGATGACGGTTGCCGCTGGCAGTGGATTGCCGTTCGACTGGACCGTGACCGCGCGACCTGGGTTGTCAATTTCCGTTGTCGTCAAATTGCCCAAGCCACCTGCACCGCCCGGGCGAAACTCTTTGACCGTGCCGGTCACAAAGACTGCATCGCCGACATTGATGGTGGGCGCTGAACTCGTGAAGATGAAAAGCCCTTCCGACGTTCCTAGGTTGCTATCGGGATTCGGGTCTTGAATGTGAAAGCCATTGCTTCGTTTGGCGATCACGATGCCAGTGGTCGCGACGAGCATGTTATTCTTTGGTGAGATGTGGGTCGCGCCCTGAATGTCATGAATCGCGACGAGAGACGGAATCGTCGTGAATGAGAAAGCATGGTTCGCCGCCATGCCGCTGACCTGGCTTGCGATGATCGTAACCGTGCAAACCTCGCCATTGACGAAATCGGTGTTGGGATCGAGGGCAAACGATTGGGGTCCGCCACTGACCGCGGCTGGGTGCGCTCCGCTGGTCGCGCAGGAAATGCCGAACCAACTGCCGGTGACGATCACTGCCTGGTTGAAGTTGATATTCACATTCGCATTGACTGCCACGTTGATGGCGTTATTGGCAGGACTGGTACTGCTAACTACTGTACCGCTGCAATTGAACGTCGAAGAAGCCGTGTTGCGAGGATTTGGCGCGGCAGCGGCAAAGTCGGCGGCGTTGTTGTCCGTGTCCGTACATCCGTTAACCGCGCGAAACGCAGAGGTCGTGTTGTTAGTCGTAGGTCCCGCCCCCGAGCCTTCGAAGAAATTAGCGCCATCGAGACCGACCAGATCAACGATGGTCGCCAGCGCGGCGGGCGTGCACGGGGTTGAACTGCCATTGCAGCCAAGTGGTGTGGACGTGTTCACCAACGCAACTTTGCCACCCCCGGCAGCCATGTTGATCGGCGTAGCATCTGTCACGTCAGGCGTTGGTAGTGGCGCGCCAACTGCTGCCTGGGATGCTTCTTGCACCAGCAAGTACTGACCTGGCGCAAGCGAACCCGACAAGGGCGTGATTAGGTTGGTCGCCGAGCCAAAGTTACCGGTGCCATTCGCACTGGTGTACTGAATTGACCAACCACTCAGCGAAACGGTCGTGGTTCCGCGATTGAATAACTCGACAAAATCGTTTGTGTATGGCGCACCACTATTCCCACCGCCGCCATACACTTGGCTGATTACGACGTTCGGCGAAACAGCGAAGATCGGTTGAGGTTGCATGCCAATCAGAAATAGAAGCGCCAAAGCAAGCGAAAGGACGACGGAACTGGGTCGTCGAATTTTGAACTTGAAGGGACGCATTTGCGCTTTCCTCCTCTTGGTTTTGATTGGATGGACCAACACGATACGTTCCAGGAATTCTTATCGGCATCACCTCGGTTCCAAAAATCTTTGCGAAACAAAAAACCGTGCCACACAACAATCGTGAACACGGTCGGTTACGCTATTCGCTCCACCTGACTCAAAGCGTCCAACTGGAAGCCAGGCTTCATTGCCCCGCCACGAGTAGAGTGCCGGGCGGATATCGCCCGACGATGACACAAAGTATAAAGGACGCCTTTGATTGTGTCAAGGGGAGTCGGATGTGGGGTCAGGGCGCGTGCAAAGTCGTGCTCACTCTCGCCCCACCCCTCTCTCTGCGAGGGAGAGGGGCGTTTTCCGTCGCCTTGTAACGTTTATTGCACATTTTTTAAATCTGAAATATCTATTGCATCTGTGCTCGTTTTGTGATATACTCGCGAGCAAATGTCCAATCGAGATTCGATGACTGAATCTGATTCGCTGGAGAATCGCATCACCGCCAGTTTGCCGCACTCGAGCCGCTCCCACAAAAAGTTAGCGCGCTATATTTTGGAGAACGGTCTTTTCGTCGCGTTTGCCTCGGCAGCCGAACTCGGCGCCAAGACGAACCTCAGCGCGGCGACCGTCGTCCGCTTTTGCCAAACCCTCGGTTACGATGGCTATCCAGACCTCCAGTCCGCTGTCCGCGCGAGTTTGCCTACCTACATCCGCAAAGTTCAACAAATCGAAAAAGGCAAAGGCATTCTGAGCAAGCATCAAGCCGTCGCACAAACCTTTGACCTCGATTTGCAAAATCTTCGCTCCACACTCCAGAATCTCGATTTGAACCGTTTTGCCTCTGCCGTTACCGCGCTCGCCAAAGCGAGCGACATTTTAGTCATCGGTGCGGGACTCTCCGCTGCGCCGGCGCTCTATTTGGCGCACTCATTGAAGGTGATGGGGTTGGATGCGCGTGTGGTTCTGAACGGCGGCATTCCACTCGCCTTGGAACTCAGGCACCTCGAGCGCACGAGTGTTCTCGTCGCCATCAGCGTTTGGCGTTACGTTGCGGAAACGGTCGCGGCAATGGAACGCGCAGAGAGCGTTCGTGCCACGCGTATCGCGATCACCGACAGCATCGTTTCGCCGCTCGCGCAACGCGCCGATTATGCATTCCAAGTCGCGACCGATGGCACGGCGCATGCACTCTCGCTGACGAGTATGATGTCACTCATCAACGCGTTCATTGCTTCGCTCTCCTTCGCCCGTCCCAAAGAAACCGCACGCGCCTTACGCGAGGTGGATGCCACCTATCGCGCGGGCAAGTTGTTAATGGAATGATCCCATTAGGAAAGTGTCGCGCATCCTTGCGAAGGTTTGAAGGCGCGATGCTTCGGCAAAGTGGTTGGAAACCTTCGCAAGGATGGACTTTAGGTTTGCTTGAAGACAACTTTGTGTGCGAACTCTTATCCGATTATGCAGAGGAGTGACAGATATGGACGGTTCTTCGGATAGCCGCAAAAAACGCCGCGTGATGGTTGGCGCGATCGGCAAGTGCGTTCACAATCTCGGCGTCGAAGGTTTTGCGGATTGGATGCAAGACCAGGGCATGGGCTACATCGCCGTCAAACTCGGTCCCGCGGTGCCGATTCCGGAAGTGATCAACAAGATTCGCGAAGCGCGTCCCGAAGTCGTCGGCGTTTCGATGCGGCTCGGCGATTTGCACGTGGATAAACTCATCACCGAGTTCGTCGAGACCGCGACCAAGTATGGTTTGCATCCCAAGGATTCTGGAATTCGTTTTAGTTTTGGCGGACTGCGCCCCGCGGCGAATCTCGTTCGCACGATGACGGGCGTGCCGCTCGAACCCGATCCATTCACTCCGCCGGAAGAGCGTCACTATGATTTAGAAAAAGTCAGCCAGGAATATATGGACCGCCCCGAGTTCCATCACTTTTTCGAAGTCATCGCCGACGATTACATCACGATGGAAGAGTTGGAACGCTTCGCCAAACAGCAACCCGTCCACGTCGCGCGCGAAGAATTCGAGTGGTCGGATTTTTTGGTCGAGCGAATTCGGCAGGTGCGCGAACGCGAAAATCGTCCGATCATTCGCGCGCACATCGGCATCGCGGCGGAGACCATCGAGCCGACGATTGACGGCATCGAAAAACTCGCGGACGCCGGCGCACTCGAAATCGTTTCGCTCGCGCCCGATCAAACGTCCCAGGAATTGCTCGCCAAATTTATTCGCGGCGAAGAAGACCCTGGCAAATACCTCGCCGGTCAAGGCGGCGCGCCGATTCGCACGATCGAAGATTTGAAACGACTCAAAGCGGCGACGCGGCATGGCAACTATCCGATGACACGCATCTATAGCGGTACGGATGAACTCCTCGAACTGGCGAAACTGTGGCAGGAACATCTCAACGCGTGTTTTCCCGCCGTCCCGATTTTTTTCTACAACCGCATGGATGGACGCGGTCCCATTTCGATTCACGATTCGTTCCGCGAACATTACGATGTGATTCGGTACTGGGCAAGCGTCGGCAAGCCGTGCGAAATCAACGACCCGCATCAATGGGGCTTGCGCTACGCGAGCGATGATATGCAAGTGACCGATCACGTCCTCGTCGGGTTGATGGCGCTCAAACTCGGCGTCAAGCATTACGTGATGCAAATGATGTTCGAACTGCCCCCCGAAATTTCCGCGCTCGACGATCTCGCCAAGATGAAAGCCGCGTACGAACTCATCGAACCACTGACCCAGCATTACGATTTTCACATCATCAAGCAAACGCGTTCGGGCTTGCCCAGTTTTCCGCCAGATTTACATCAAGCCAAGGGTCATCTCGCATTCGGCATTTATACCCAGCTCTATCTCGAACCTGACATTCTGCACGTCGTCACGCACTCGGAAGCGCATCACGAAGCCAAAGCGGAAGACATTATCGAATCGTGCCAGATCACGAAGCAAGTGTGCTGGGATTTTGCCAAGGGTCACGTGCCAAATATCTGGGCAGACCCCTGGGTGCGCCATCGCATCGCCGAACTGAAACGCGGCGCGATGTACAACGTTCTGCATGCCGCGTTGCTCGGCGGATACGAAGGTCCGGTCACCGTCGCGAATTTCAATGCGTGGGCGAAAGAATCGAGCGAGGACGCCGAACACAATTACGAGACGATGCTCCTCTCGTTTGCAAATGAAGCGCACTATTCGACGAATACGTGCGGCGTGATTAGTCCCGACGCGCTCGAACTCGCCATGCAAATCGGACTCTTTCAAGCGCCGCACCTGACGGTCGCCGACAAAAAGTACGAGATGATCGGCAAGTGCAAAGTCAAGGTGGTGGACGGCGCGTGTCGCGCAGATACCTGGGATGGGATTCCGGTCAAAGATGAATTCCAGCGCGTCGATCTCGTGCGTCAACGATTCCCTTGGTATTTCGACAAGACCATTTCCGTTGCCGCCGATGAGAACTTCATCACTGAGACGGAGGCGATGGAAGATGAAACGGATCACGAAGTGACGATTCGCGGCAAGAGTATCGCGCAACTCAGGACTCAGACCAAACAAGCCCTGGTCGTCGATTTCGGCTCGACGTTCACCAAGGTGGGTTTGTTCGATACCAAGAGCGAGCGATTCTCTCTGCGTTACGTTCCGACGACGGTAGACGATATTCGCATCGGTCTGGCGAACGGATTAGGTGTACTTGACGCGTGCCAAAAGCGCGGGGATTGGAAACCGCTCGACGACGCGATGAGTCAGTTCGATGTGCGCTTGCCGTGTTCGAGCGCCAAGGGCGGCTTGAAGATGGTCACGGTTTCGCTGACCGAAGCCGAGTCAGGATTTGCCGCCGACCTTGCCGCGCTGACGGCGGGCGCGAAATTGCTCGCAAGTTACGCCGGCAAACTCACGCCCGAACAAGCCCGCGCCATTTATACGACCGACCAACCCGAAATCATTTTGATGGCGGGCGGCGTTGATGAGGGTGGCGATACCGAAACGGAATTGCACAACGCGCACCTGCTCGCCGAGAACGCGCGGCTCGCGGGTTACGCGCAGTACGGTGTGCCCGTGATCTACGCGGGCAATCAGGACATTAGCGAACAGATCGAAAATATTTTTCGCGCGAATCACATTGACATTCGCGTGACCGCGAACGTCATGCCGGAAGTAAATCGCTTTCAAATCGAGGTCGTCAACGAAGCGATTCGTGAATTGTTTCAGACCGTCATCATCCGGGCGAAGGGCTTTGATGTCGTGGAAGAGTTTATGGATGCGCCATTTATTCCAACGCCGCGCGCGGCATTTCGCGGCATCAATCTGCTGGCGCGCGGACACGGCAACGAAGCCGGCATCGGCAACATTCTCGCGCTCGACATCGGCGGCGCGACGACGGACTTTTTTTCGAACGTGACGGACAACCCGCTCTTTGTCTACGAGGGATCGGATAACAGCAAGCGCGTCAAGCGCACGATCCTCAAAACGCCGAATACGCCATTGGCGTATCGCCGCGTGGAAGGCAAGTATGGTCTGGCGTACAACGCGGAGAACCTAAAGGAGCTGGATCGCTTCAAGAATGGCGCGATGCAAGGTGAGTTGAGCGCATTCCTCGCGCAGCATTTCCCGAAAACGTTTGCGCCGCACAAAGATCAATTCCGTCAATTCTTGCTGAACCGCAACAATCACGTCGAGGTTGATCTGGATCAGTACTTGAGTTGGATGACCGCCAACCCGCATGTGGTGCCCGAGACCGCGTTGGAGAACACAGCGCGTTCCTGGCTCGCGCGCGAAATCCTCGCAACCGCGACGCGCAAGCACGTGGGTTACGTGGATGAAACGGAAACATATTTTTTGCAACATGGCGTCAACTTCCTCAACCAGCAGGTGACCGTGGTGTTGATCGGCGGAACGGTCTATCACAAATGCCAGGAACAGGCGAAGGGCTATTTGGACGATCTCGCACTGATCGCTCAGGGTGTGCTCTACGATCCGAACGAACCGCGCGTATTGCGCCCTAAGGGGAACGTGCTGATGGACGCGCAATATCTTGTGAGCATCCTGGGAGGGCTGTACGGACGGGTTGATCCTGAGCAAGCATTGCGTGTGATGAAACGCGAACTGCTGCGGTTGGAGATGAAAGACCTGTCAGGTTTCCGCCGAAGGCGAACCTGACAGGTCTGGGATGAAACAATGAAACCACAAATCGCAATCCTGGGTGCGGGGAACGGTGCACACGCCTTTGCCGGTGATCTCGCGATGCGCGGGTATCCCGTTCGCATCTACAACAAATTTGAAAACGAAATCACCGATTTGCAGACCGCGCGCGGCGTCCAGTGCGAAGAGGCATTGGAAGGATTCGGCGCGCTTGAACTTGTCACGACCGACATCGCGCCGGTCATCGCCGACGCGGAATTTATCTTTGTCGTCGTTCCAGCAATCGCGCATGCGTTCATGGCGGAAGCGTGCGCGCCGCATCTGCGCGATGACCAGGTCATCATCCTGAACCCAGGTCGCACCGGCGGCGCGCTCGAATTTCGGAATGTGCTGAATCGGCTGGGCGTCAAGGCGCGCGTGTTCATCGCCGAAGCGCAAACGCTACTTTATACGTGTCGAATTTCTGGCGCGGCGCGCGTGCGAATATCATCTGTGAAAAATCAAGTGAAACTCGCCGCGTTTCCGGCGCGTGATACGGCGACTGTTTTGGAACGATTGAATCCGTTGTATCCGCAATTCGTCGCGGCGGCAGACGTGCTCGAAACCGGGCTGGATAATATCGGTGCGATGTTTCATCCGACGACGACGATTCTCAGCGTGGGACGCATCGAGTCCGGCGCACCGTTCGAGTTTTATCGCGACATGACGCCGAGCATCGCACGTTTCATCGAAGTGATGGATGCGGAGCGAATCGCCGTGGCAAAAGCGTTCGGCGTGCAAGCACAATCGGCGTGTGAGTGGCTCGCGCGCAGTTACGAAGGCATCACGGGCGATACGTTGTACGATCGCATCCAAAGCAACGTCGCGTATCGCGGCATTGCCGCACCGCGCTCAATCAACACGCGATATATCTGGGAAGATGTGCCGACCGGTCTCGTCCCGATGGTTGCATTAGCTCATCGCGCCAATGTGGAAATGCCCGCGTGTGTTGGGTTAGTCAATGTGGCTTGTGCATTGCTGGGACGTGATTTCTGGCAGGAGGGAAGGAATGCTCCCCGATTGGGAATTGAAAGGTTGAGTATTGCCCAGGTGAAAGCGATGGTCAAAGGCGACTAGGATTCACAATCTTCGCCGCGGAAGGAGGAATGCGATGAGATGATTCGCGAACGCAAATCGGGTCCACTGAAATTTACAGGCGAAGGAGGAAACGCATGAACCGCGTTCGTATCATTCAAGTGACTCTGCTGGCGGCAACATTGTGGTTGCTCGCCGCGTGCGCCGCGCCGACCGCCCAAGTTGTGGAAAAGACTGTGGTGGTCGAAAAACCGGTTGAGAAAATCGTAGAAAAAACGGTGGTCGCAGAAAAGACTGTGATCGTGGAGAAAACGGTAGTCGTCCAACCGACCGCCGTCCCAGGTCGCGACACGCTCGTGGTCGCATTAGCGCGCGCGCCTCAAGGCATCGACCCAGCCGATCACAGCAGTCGCGAAGCGGAGACTGTGATCCGCAACGTGTACGATGGCTTGGTCACGCGTGATGCCACCAGCGGCGTACACATGGAAATTGCCGAGTCGGTCAAGTGGTTGGACACCAAGACCTTGGAAATCAAACTCCGCAAAGGAGTCAAGTTTCATGATGGCAGCGAGTTGAAGGCGGATGACGTGGTCTTTACTTTCGACCGCGTTTTCAAAACCAATGCCATCGAGTTTCCACAACCGCATACCGCGTTGCGCAAGGGCTTTCTCGGTCCGCTCGGCACGGCGGAAAAGAAAGACGACTATACCGTCGTCATGAATTTCACAGCGCCGTGGCCCGCCGCGATGCAATTGCTCGTCCACACCCAAATCGTGTCCAAGGCGTACGTCCAAAAAGTTGGGACGAAAGGACTGATTGAAAAGCCGCTTGGCACGGGTCCATTCAAATTCGTTTCGTCGAAAACCGGTCTCGAAGAAGTTGTGCTTGAGCGATTTGCCGATTACTACGGCGGCGCGCCGACTCTTACACCCGTTGGCAAATCGTGCGTCTCCCGCGCGGTCTTTCGCGTGATTCCCGAAAACTCGACGCGCGTCGCCGCGCTGCTCGCCGGCGAAGTGGATGTCATCGCCGAAGTGCCCGCCGAGTTGGTGGACACGCTCAAAAAAGTTCCCGGCGTTCAAGTCAAGACCGTCCCAGGCACACGTCCCATTTGGATGGAGTTTAACGTCAAGCAAGCCCCGTTTGACGATCCCAAAGTTCGCCAGGCACTGAACTATGCCGTAGACAAGAACCTGATCATCAAAAAAGTGTACAACGGTTTGGCGCAGCCGCTTGCCGGCGCGTTGATGCCGACGAACAACTTTGCCGATCCCAGTTTGAAACCGTACGCGTACGACAAAGCCAAAGCCCTGGCGCTGTTGAAAGAAGCGGGCTGGGTGCCCGATGCCAGCGGCATGTTGATGAAGGACGGCAAACCGCTTGCGTTCGTCATCGACACGATTGACTCGATCCGCCCGCTCACTGAAGCATTGGCGACGCTCCTGCGCGATATCGGTGTTGATGCGAGTGTGCGCGTGTGGGAGTACAACGTCGTGCGAACGAAATTGCTCGCCGGCGAACGTCAAGCGTACGTCGGCGACTGGGGTGACTCGGCGTTCGATCCGGTCGGTCACATGGAAGCCAAGTGGCACTCGCTTGTGACTGGCTCGACCTACGGACGTGGAAACTTTTCGGGTTACTCGAATGCGCGCGTGGACAAGCTGATCAAGGATGGCGAAATCGAAAACGATGCCGCCAAACGCAAAGCCATCTACAACGAAGCGCAGAAATTGATCTACGATGAAGCGCCCGCGATTTTCCTGGTCTTGCCGGAAGCCATCGAAGCCGCCGGAGCACGTGTACAGAACTGGACGCCCGCATCGGATAGCCGCGAAAATTTGCACGATGTGTGTTTGAAATGAGATTGGTAGTCCCGAAGGGTTTCGTCGCCACCGAAGGTGGCGCAGACCCTTCGGGTCTGTGGTCAATCCATGAAGGCGATAAAAATTTTCGAGCGCGTGCTCACCACCATTCCGATCATGTTCGGCGTCGCGATCATCGTCTTTTTCTTCATCCGACTCACTCCCGGCGATCCCGTGGATATTATGCTGGGTCGCTCGGCTGCCGCCTCCCAACGCGAGATCGAGCAACTGCGTCATCAGTTTCACCTTGATGAACCCCTTCACGCGCAACTGGGATATTTCTTGGGCGATGCAATGCGCGGCAACCTGGGTTATTCGTACATCCGCAACAAATCGGTGGTGGATTTGTTGGCGGAACGTTTGCCGGCTACGATTGAATTGACGCTGGGTTCGCTCTTGGTCAGTCTCATCATCGCGTTGCCGATTGGCATTCTCTCCGCCGTTCGACAAAATTCGTTTTTGGATCGGTTTAGCATGGCGGGCGCGTTCCTGGGAATTTCGATGCCAGGATTTTGGTTGGGCATCATTCTGATTCTTTTCTTCGCGGTGTATTTGCAATGGCTCCCCGCGCAAAGCCGTCTCGGTTACGATGTGCAATTGCAAGAGATCACGGGCATGTACGTCCTCGACAGCATTCTCACCGGCAATATGCCGGCATTGATGGATAGTCTCAAACATCTCGTCTTGCCTTCGATTACGTTGGGCGCCGGTGTCGCGGCGATTGTCGCGCGCGTGTTGCGTTCGAGTTTGCTCGAAGTATTGCGAAGCGATTACATCAAACTGGCGCGCGCCAAGGGTGCAACGGAATGGGATGTCGTGATGAAGCACGCGCTCCGCAACGCGCTGATTCCCACCGTGACCGTCGTCGGGTTGCAAGTCGGCGTTTTGCTTGGCGGAAACATGATCGTGGAAACGGTGTTCAGTTGGCCCGGCTTGGGTCGGCTCGTCGTTGACGCGATCTTCAATCGCGATTTCCCGTTGATCCAAGGCGCGGTGATGATCTATGCGATTACGTTTGTGCTGACGAATTTGGTCGTGGATGTTTTGTATACATATTTGAATCCAAAGATCACGCTGTGAAATTTCAGACTGCAGATTAAAATCCGCAATCTGAAATCTGAAATCTGAAATCCTGACAGGATATGCGATGGCAACACAGGTAACAACACGCGCAACACGCGCTTGGGATTACGATTTGCGCATTCGCCTGAAACTCTGGCAACGTGCGCTCGCCGATCTGGGCTATGAATTGCGCCAGCGACCCATTGTGCTGATTGGCGGTATCGTCGTTTTCCTGTACATCCTCGCCGCGATTTTCGCCGATCCAATTACAATTCACAATCCCACGCGCGGCAGTTTGTTGCGGCGTTTTGATCCGCCGGCATGGGAGGGCGGAAGTTGGGACTATCCCCTGGGTGCGGACGACCAGGGACGCGATTTGCTGACCCGTATCATTTTTGGTTCCCAGGTATCGTTAGCCGTCGGGATTCTCAGTGTTGGCATCTCGATCATCGTCGGCTTGGTGTTGGGTGCGGTTTCAGGATACTATCGCGGTTGGCTGGACAGTTTTCTCTCGCGCTTTGCCGATTTGTTGCTGGCATTTCCATTTCTAATTTTCGCGATTGGCGTGATGGCGTTCCTCGGACCCGGCTTTGTGAATCTGGTAATGGCGCTCGCCTTCAAGGGCTGGGTCGAATTCTTTCGTTTAGTGCGCGGCGAAGTCATGGCGGAACGGACGAAGGAATATGTCGAAGCGGCGCGTGTGGCGGGAATGAGCCACAACTCGATTATGGCTTTCGAAATCTTGCCGAACATCGTTCACTCGGTCTTTGTGCTGGGCACGCTGCGCCTCGGCTACATGATTATTATGGAAGCGAGTCTCAGCTTCCTGGGTCTGGGCGTGCAGCCGCCTACGCCGGCATGGGGTTCGATGGTGTCGAGTGGGCGCGATTATTTGCTGACCGCGTGGTGGGTCTCGACTTTTCCCGGCGTGGCGATTCTCATCTTGGTCGTCGCGATCAATGTGTTCGGCGAAGGACTGCGCGATATCCTCGACCCGCGCTTGAAGGTTGAATAGAATGACTGCGAATCAACCGTTGCTTGACGTCAAGAATCTGACCACTGTTTTTCCGACGCGACGCGGGACGGTCGAAGCGGTCTCCGGCGTTTCGCTGACTTTGCATCAAGGCGAAATCCTGGGTGTCGTCGGCGAATCCGGTTGCGGCAAAAGCGTGACGATGCTTTCGATTCTGCGGCTTTTGTCATCGCCGGGTCGAATTGTGAGCGGCGAGATTTTGTTTGAGAGTCGCAACCTGCTGCAATTGTCCAGCGGACAAGTGCGCCGAATTCGCGGCAAAGAAATCGCGATGGTGTTCCAAGACCCCTTGACGACGCTCAACCCGGTGTTTTCCGTCGGCGAACAAATTCATGAATCGTTACGCATTCACAGCTTTGTATCGCCGACTCGTCCATTGCCTTTCCGAAACCATCACTCCGCCGAGAAAGAACGCGTGCTGAAACTGATGGACGAAGTGGGCATCTCATCGCCGATGGATCGCTATCACGAGTATCCGCATCAATTCAGCGGCGGAATGCAGCAACGCGCGCTCATCGCGATTGCGCTCGCGTGCGAGCCGAAAATCTTGCTGGCGGATGAACCGACCACCGCGCTCGACGTGACGATTCAAGCGCAAATCATCGAACTGTTGCGCGGCATCAATCGGACACACAAGACCGCAATTGTCTTGGTCACGCACAACCTGGGTTTGGCGGCGGAATTTTGTCAACGCTTGATGGTCATGTATGCCGGTCGCGTCGTCGAAGTTGGCGCTGCCGAGCAGGTTATCGAACAGCCAGCGCATCCGTACACGCAAGGTCTCTTGTCGTGTTTGCCGCGACTCACCTCCAAGTCGCGCATCGAGCCGATCCCCGGCGAAGTGCCCGACCTGGTTGGCTTGCCCAACGGATGCGCGTTCCATCCGCGCTGTCCGTTCGCGCAAGAGGCGTGCCTGGGTGGACCGATTCCCTGGGTTGAAATCGCGTCTACGCAACGCGCGCGCTGCTTGCGGTATGTGAGTTATCGTCGCGAGAAAAATTGGACGTGGGACGATACGGTAAATCGAAATGACTGAACAGGCGATGCCGCTCATTGAAGCGCGCGCGATCAAAAAACATTTCGTGTTGCAGCGCAGTCTCCTCACGCGCTTACTCACGCGCACCCGCAATCCGATTGTCTACGCGGTGGATGGCGTTGACCTACAAATTTTCCCGGGCGAGACGTTGGGTTTGGTCGGTGAAAGCGGATGCGGCAAAACGACGCTGGGGCGTGTGCTCGTACGATTGTTTGAACCAAGTTTTGGCGAGATGCGTTTTGAGGGGCAGAGAGTCTTGGGAGATTGGGTCAGCGCCAAGGAAAATGGAACTGTTACTCGCACGCCATTTTATCGCATGGCGCAAATCATTTTCCAAAATCCGTATGCGTCGCTCAATCCGCGCAAAACGGTGCGCGAGATTATTGCGGTGCCGTTAACCCATCGTGGATTGCGCGATACGACCGAACGCGAAGCAGAAACGATTCGTCTCCTGCGCCGCGTCGGACTGAACGAACGCCACATTGATTCGTACCCGCATCAATTCAGCGGCGGACAGCGGCAACGCATCGGCATCGCGCGCGCGCTGGCGATGCAACCGCGCTTCGTCGTCGCCGATGAACCGATTTCCTCATTGGACGTTTCGATTCAAGCGCAGGTCGTCAATCTGTTGCAAGAGTTGCAACAGGAATTCCGCTTGACCTATTTGTTCATCACGCACGACTTGAGCGTGGTGCATCACATCAGCAATCGCGTCGCGGTGATGTACCTGGGTCACATCGTCGAAGAAGGCGCGACCGAAACATTGTTCCAGAATCCACTCCATCCGTACACGCAAGCATTGCTCGCCGCGATTCCATCGGTGGACAAAGCCGCGCGACGCGAGCGCATCATTCTGAAAGGCAACGTGCCCAGTCCGATCAATCCGCCGAGTGGTTGTCGCTTTCATCCGCGCTGTTTCGCGCGCGTCGGCGAGATTTGCGATAACGAACGCCCACCATTTTTCGAGGTGGGTCATCAGCGCGTGGCGTGTTGGAAGTATCAATGAGAGTCTTGTCTTTGCATGGCGATCACTATCAAATGGGTTTGCAGCATGGGAAACAAGTCTATGACTTGCGCCCGATGATTTTGACTACCATCGGCACGCGCTTGGAGAGTTTGATTCGGACCGGCGGGATGGATCCGGCGGCATTGGAGCAAGTCGAGCGAGCATGGAACGAAAATGCTCGCTCGACGATGGAGATGCTAAAGGGGATTTCAGAAAAACTCGATATCCCGTATGCTCAGCTGTTTCAATACACCGTGGCGTCGTACCTCGAAGACCGCGTGCTGGCGAAAACGCAAGCGGAGGGCTGTACGGTCTGGGCGGCGTCGCGTTACGCCACGCGCGATGGTGTACCCATGCTCGTCAAAAATCGCGATTATTTTGAAGGGCACATTCCGATGCGCGCGATTGCGTATGCGAGACCGCAAGACGGTTATCGCTACATGTACGTCACGAGCGCGGGCAGTCCAGGTGTTTTCAGTTCGGGCATGAACGAACATGGGCTAGTGGTCGCGGATACACACGTGCCCTCGCGCGATATTGGACCTGGGTTGGCGCGGTTTACGCTGATGATGGACTTGCTCGAACGACAATCGAATGTGCCCGAGGCGATTACATTCCTCCAAAGCGTGACTTGCATGGGCGCAGGCAACCTGGTTCTTGCCGACGCGCAAGGAAACCTGGGAATTTTCGAGAATGGCTTTCGAGGGTGTGGTTTAATTGCGCCGACGGAAGACCGCGTTGTAGCCACCAATCATTTTGTGAGCGCCGAAATGCGCGAGCATCACGTACTCAAAACCAACGTGCGCGCGACGTACGATGCAACGTGCGACCGCTATGCAACAGCCCAGGCATTGCTGCAACAGGCGCGCGGCACGCTGGATGTTCAGCAAGCCAAACGTATCGCCGCATATCACGGCGCGACCGCACTGTGCCGCCATCGTCCCCAGAACGATTCGGACACGATCTCGGCGGCGATCTATCTGCCGACATTACGGCAACTCTTATTTTGCAATGGCTGGCCCTGTCAAGGCAGTTACGAGACGTACCGGCTATAATCTGTTTGGCGTGTGATTTATCGAGCAGGACCCAATTCGGTTATGGATATTGATAGATTGGTGCTCGCAATTGTCCAACCCAAAGATGCCGAAGCCATTACGCGTGCTCTCAATCAAGCCGACTTGGCGGTCACACACATCAGCAGCGTTGGCGGATTTTTGGGTACGCACAATGTGACGTTGCTGATCGGCTTACCCTCGAACGACGTTGAACGCGCGCTTGAACTTCTCCGAACTCACTGCCACCGGCGAACCGTTCCGGCCAATGTTCCTGGGCGCGAGGTTGAGCCGCACCAATCGGGGTTTGCGCCACCAACCGCGGTCGGTAGCGCGACTGTTTTTGTATTGCCCGTGGCGCGATACCTCCGCTTGGAAGGCGACCACCTCAGTGTTGATTCCACGCCCCAGTCCGTCGAGCCAGGCACAATGCAATTGGTTCTCGTCATTGTGTCGAATGAACCATCTGGAGAATTGTTAAAGCGGCTGACGAACTGGAGTTATCGCGCGACCCGGTTTAGCACGATTGGTGGATTTTCGCACCGCGAGAATGCAACGTTGTTGATCGGCGCGCGCGCAGAACGAGTCAATTCCATCCTGGATCAGATTCGTCAGGTTTGCGCCGCCGCGCCCATGAACAATTCGGCCGCGACGATTTTCGTATTGGACATCGCCCAACACGCGCGGTTATGGTAGACGAGTCCTCATTTGCAGACTCGGTGAAAACAGTTCCTCTTGCGCGAATGTTCCAGAACACTCCTCTTCGGCAAGCCAAATAATTTCTCGACAAATCGTCAGTCCCATGCCCATGCCGCGTTTCTCCGATGGACGTAATTTATCGCTGCTATAGAATTGTTGAAAGACGCATCGCAATTCCTCCGCTGATATTCTCGCCTCTGTAATAGAGCGAATTGACAGATGAGGTCGTCGCTCCATCACGATTGCCTACTCCAAGTCATGCGCCACCGTCTATCACCATATTATCTCTGACCCGCCAGACACACACCCCGGTGCTACTCAAGTTGATCGGAATGTTCTTATAGAGTCGGTGTGCCTGCTCAATCTGACGGACCATCTCGCGCTTGGCATGTGCAACCTCATTGCCGAGTAGCGTGATTGATCCACCCTCGCCGCCCGCCCCATTCACTTTCCAACCCACCGCACCGTGCGCCTGCGCAATGTCAATCACCCGTTGAGCATCGGCGCTGATCAGAGAAGGGTGTAACCGTCCTTGCGCGTCCGTGTTGTCAATCATCGCCGAACCGAATGCGGCGAAGTCGCCGGCGTACAGCGCGTCGCGCGACCGTTCAGCGGTACGCCGCAAATCGTTCAAGGGTTTGCAGTCTGGTCCCGCATCGGTAAGCGACTGGATGACGGTTTCATGGATTTGAGAGGAATGGTGTGACTTGCCAAGATAAATCAGGACCAAGCGTCGTTCCAATTCGCGTGCAATCGCAGGCGGAACCTGGATGGCGGAGACCGACGCCTGCGGATACTCGACCATCTCAATCAAATTGATACCGCCGTACGCGGCACCAAGTTGATCCTGGATGCCGGATTGCTGATGGAGCAGTTCGGTCTCGATCCGGTGAGCAGCTGTTGCCATTTCATGTGGCGACATGTAGCCGGGCGCGAGTTGATCCAGCGCCGCGATCAACGCGACGGTCATCGCCGCCGACGTGCCGGTGGAAGCCCCGCTGGGCGCTTTCGAAAAAATCGTTACCTCGATACACATGTCCGATGGAACTCGCATGTACTCGATAGTCGCCTCGATGAGGGGATGCCTGCCCCAGTGATGGTCTGGCTGCACAACGTAGCGTTCGTCATAGTTTTCGGCATGCACGACGATGTGTTCCCGTGAACCTGATGGGTAAACAGCCACTTGGACTTGCGCATAGGGCGAGACCGCGATGTTGAAGATCTTGCCATAACGCGCAAACCAGGTGTCGGTCCACCCGCCATTGTCGCAAATGCGGATGGGAGCCATACTGTTGATGATGAAAAGAGGTTGTTGTGAGTTGCTCACTGGTTCACCTTGGGCGCCTTTCGCTAAACTGAGTCTGGACGATCCAAGATTGGTAAAGCAGCCCGGCAAAAAGGATGGGCGACCAAGACCTTCAGGGTTTCAAAAAAACCTGCGGGTCTTGGTGGTTACAACATCACCAGTCCCAGCCGCGTCGCGATGACGACCGCTTCGGTGCGGCTCTGCGCGTTCAGTTTGCCGAGGATGGCATTAACGTGGAATTTGACTGTGTGCTCGCTGATGTCGAGCTCGCGCGCAATCGTCTTGTTCGATTTTCCTTCCGCGAGCAGACGCAAGACCTGGGATTCGCGCGGCGTCAATTCTTCGCGGAGCGCGTCGCGCGACGATTCGCGCGCGGGGAAAACACTCGCCGCGAGTGACGGCTCGAACACCGTCAATCCCTCGACGACCGCGCCGAGCGCCGCCGCGATTTGTTCGCCCGATGCTTGGCGAAGCAAAACACCGCGCGCGCCGGCGAGCCACGCTTCGCGCGCAGAGTTCGCATCGGACACGAGCGCGAGCACGGGCGCGCCAAACTCGCGCGCGTCGCTGGACACGCGCCAGTCCACCACGATCACATCAGGACGATACACCGCGATGACATCGGCGATAATTTCTTCGCGCGCACTTTGTCCGACGACTTGACAATTCGGTTGCTTTGCCAGTAACGCCGCAATGCCCGCCCGCGCGAGCGGATCGTCCGCGATAATCAAGATTCGCTGCATAAACAAAACCCGAAGAAAACTTCGGGTTCGATTATACGCTCATCTGCCAATTTCTGCCATCGCGCTATCGTGTGATACGTCAAGACGATTCGGGAGAGTCATGCTTGGGTTTGAACAAATCGCGCACGAGATCGGAATACCTGGGTTTGGCGTTACGGCACACCGAGCATTGCGTTTCGTTTTCGACCTGGGCGAACGGCGTTTGACATTTGACGCACAAGGCAAGTTGACCCGCACGCAATACGATTTGTTCGCGCGATTGGAGCGCGACCGACGCGATGCCCGGTTCAAGCGTCACGGCGTTTGCCGGACAAATCAATTGGCAAATCCGGCACTCGATGCCAAAACAACGATGCGCCTGAAATCCCAGGACGAAATAGCCGCCGTCGTTCCGAAATTCGATGGCGCGCGTAGGACATTGCTTGGCGCACAAGCCGCACGCGGTACACGCCGCGCTGACCCGAACCGTCGCGAAACATTCGCTCGCCACACAATCGTTGGCAGGCGCGCCTAGCTTGGCAAGCGCGCGGTCGAGCGCGGGCGTCGCGTCGGCGTGGCTGGGCGTCACGTTCAACGATGCCGCGACGGCGATGCCCGCGGCGCGACCCAAGTTGCCGCGTAAAAACGAAAACAGTTCGCGACGCGAAAGCGGCTGCGTGTGCGATGCCGCGAGTTCGCGCGGCGCACCCAGTTCCGCGTCCGCTTCGGCGTACCGCATGATTCGCGCGTCGCGTTGCCACGCGGCAAGCGTGCGTCGTGCGGCTTGCGCGAGCGCGACGATGTGCGGATGCGTTCGCGCGCCGATGGGACACTCGACACACGGCGCGTCGTTGAGCCATACGCGCGAGTGCTCCGCGCCGAGCGCGAACAACAGATCACCCGAGAGACGCGCGAGGCAAGTGAGCGTCATCACGCGTTCAATCTGCGGCGCGCGCGTCTGCTTCGCGCGCTTGCACGCGAATTCGACGTGCGGGTACGCGGCGAGTGTATCGAGAATCGCGCTATCGTTCGGCGTCGCGCTAAACGCGCTGCTGGGGCACACGGACACGCACAAACCGCACGCGACACATTTCGTCTCGTCTAGCGCGACCGGTGCGCGATCGTCAAAGCGAATCGCGTCCGCCGGACACGCGTGACACGCGTCGCACGCGCGCGCCTTGTGTCGCAAATTCAAACAGCGCGTTGACTCCACGCGAATCGGCGCTTGTTCGTACGCGCCGAGCAATTTTTCGAGCGTTTCGAAATTCAACACACCCTCACCATACGCCGCGTTTGTCGCAATTCGGTCTGAAATCCGTCCGAATTGAGCTGACGAAAAAACGCTCACTCGACGGAGTGAGCGTTTAGGCGATGCGCCTTGGCGGTTACGCGGGTTGGAGCGCGCGGTTGATCATCGCTTCCGCGCCGGCAAAATCCGCGCCGATGTGTTTGTCTTTACCGCTGATGACGACCGCGGGATATTTGCGAACGCCGTAGCGCACCGATTTGATCAAGCCCTCGAACGAAGTCGCGTCAATCACTTTGAAGACGACGCGCCCGCCATATCGCTCGACCGCGTTGAGCACCCAATCGGACAGGGCGCGATACTCGGTCATCATCTCCGGCGGCATCGAAGTTTCGAGTGCGTCCGCATGGAATTTTTTGACGCCTTCGCTTTGGGCTTGGCTCCACACGAACTCGCAATGTTTGCAATGAAAATATTGAGTCGGCGCATACGCGATAATTTCGACCATTACTGGTTGCATCACTCCTCCTTTCGAGTGTTGGTGCGCGCGATTCTAGCCCGATTTGCCTTGGTCGTCAATCCCCCAGCTAAACTTGGGTGTGCGTCAAGTTTTTGGGTGGCGAAAAAAACCTTGCGAAGGTTGAACGGCAATCATATTTGATTTGTCGTCAAAACCTTCGCAAGGTTGAGTGTTCCAAAATTTTGATGGACACGCGCTAAACATTTTCGCGCGCTCTTGCCTAAAAGTTGCTTTGATGATAAACTTGGCGCGAATCGAAACGCACGAACTGATTCGGATGCTCGTTGGAGGCGTCATGCCCGCGCAAGCCCTGTATTCAAAATATCGTCCGCGCACCTTCGACGAAATCGAAGGTCAAGCGCACATCAAGACCACGCTCAAGAGCGCGCTGGTGCTCAACCGCATCGCGCACGCGTACCTGTTCACTGGTCCGCGCGGCACCGGCAAAACGACCACCGCGCGCGTCCTCGCCAAAGCAGTCAATTGTCTTTCCGACAATACGAACAAACCATGCAATCAATGCGCGGTGTGCGTCGCAATCAACGAAGGTCGCATGCTCGATCTGATCGAGATTGACGCGGCGTCGAACACGAGCGTCGAAGACATTCGCGATCTGCGCGACAAGGTGGATTTTCGTCCCGGCGAAGCGAAATACAAATTCTACATTGTCGATGAGTGCCACATGCTCTCGACCTCCGCGTTCAACGCGTTACTCAAAACGCTCGAAGAACCGCCGCCGCACGTCATTTTCGTCCTCGCGACAACCGACCCGCAGAAAATTCCGGCGACCGTCATCTCGCGCACGCAACGTTTCGATTTTCGCCGGCTGACGCTTCCTGAAATCATCGCGCGTCTCACCGAAATCGCGCACGCCGAAAATCTGCGCGTCGAACCCGCCGCGATTGATCTCATCGCGCGGCAAGCGACCGGCGCGATGCGCGACGCGATCAGTTTGCTCGATCAGCTAACCGCGTACGGCAATGACGAAATTACGCTCGTCCAGGTCGAGGGCTTGCTCGGCGCGGCGTCGTATCAAATCGTCGGCGAGATTGTCGCGCGGCTCGCGGAAAAAGATATTGCGCGCGGACTCGCCCATCTTGCCAACGCGGTGGATAGCGGCGCGGACCCGCGCCAACTCGGGCGCGAGATCGTGGATTATTTGCGCGGCGTCCTGCTGATTCAAGTCGGCAGCGCGGACGCGTTGACACTCTCCGCCGAAACGCTCAACGAAATGACCGAGCGTTCCAAGCAATTCACGCCCGAACAAGTCTTGCGCGCGATTCGTTTGTTTAACCAAGCCGGCGTCGAATTGCGTTCGAGCGCGCATCCCACGTTGCCGCTCGAAATGGCGTTCGTCGAGGCGACGCACGAAGAGCGCGTTGCCGCGATTGCCGCGCCCGTACCGGTTACACCGCCGCGCGTGACGCCGCCGCCGCCCAAGCCGCGCGCCAAACCTGCCGCAACCGAAAGCGCACCGGACGTTTCGTCCGCAACGAGCACACCCATCGCGTTGAGCATGGAAACATTGCAACAGAATTGGACGCGCATCCTGCAATACGTTCGCCAGTACAATAAAGTCGCCGAAGCGCTCTTGCGCGATGCCGAACCGATCAAAGTCGAAGACACGGTCGTGACCCTGGGTTTTCGCTACGATCAGCACGCCGAACGATTCGAGAATCAAGCTAAAGGCAAACCGATCATCGAGAAAGCATTCGAGAGTGTGTTCAAACAAAAATGCCGCGTCAAGTGCGTCCTCTCGCCGAAAAAAGCGCAGTTGAAAGCGGTGCAAGATGATCCGCTGATTCGTTCGGCGGTGAATCAATGGGGCGCGGAAATTACGAAAATTCATTCGGAAGGAGCACCATAAATGAGCAAAGGTAAAGGAATGCGCGGCGGCGGAGCGCCGATGCCGCGCATGTCGCCGCAAAACGCGCAAGGCATGTTGCAATCGTTCCAGCAAAAAATGGAAGAGACGCAAGCCGCGCTTGCGAACGAGACGCTGGAAATCACGGTGGGCGGCGGCGCGGTTACGGTCGTCGTTACGGGGCAGCAAAAGATTCAAGCGGTGAAAATTTCGCCGGACGCGGTGGCGGCAGGCGATATCGAAATGCTGCAAGATTTGATCGTCGCGGCGGTCAACGAAGCGATCGAGAAATCCCAGGAACTCGCCGCGAGCAAAGTGAGCGCGCTGACCGGTGGCTTGGGCAACCTGGCGGGACTGCTCGGCTAGATGGATACAACCCCGCGCACGGTGTTGCGCCTCATCGAAGAATTTCATCGCTTGCCGGGCATCGGACCGAAAACCGCGCAACGTTTGACGTTCTATCTTTTGCGCGCGCCGAAAGACCAAGCCGAGGCGCTCGCGCAAGCGTTGACCCAATTAAAAGAACGTGTGACGACGTGCGCGATCTGCGCGAATATCGCGGAAGAAAATCCGTGCGCGATTTGTCGCGATGAATCGCGCGACCGCTCGCTCATTTGCGTCGTCGAAGAACCGCTCGACGTGCTCGCGATCGAACGCACGCGCGAGTATCGCGGTTTGTATCACGTCTTGCACGGCGCGATCTCGCCGGTCGAAGGCATCAATCCCGAGGATTTGAAAATCCAGGAACTGTTGCGCCGATTGCAACGCGATTCCGGCATCACCGAAATCGTGCTCGCGACGAATCCGAATCTCGAAGGCGAAGCAACCGCGATGTATCTCGAACGCCTCATCAAGCCGCTCAACATTCGCATGACGCGCCTCGCGCGCGGCTTGCCCGTTGGCGGCGATTTGGAGTACGCAGACGAAATCACGTTGACGCGCGCGCTCGAAGGACGACGCGAAGTGTAGCAAAGGATGAAGGATGACAATTTACAATTGACAAAATTTCATCCTTCATCCTTCCGCCTTCATCCTTAATTTAGAGAGGAACCATGCGACCCGCAAAAATTTTAGTGGTGGACGATGAACCGCATCTCGTCAAACTGGTACGCTCGAACCTGGAAGCGCAGCATTACAAAGTGGTCACCGCGATGGACGGACCGACCGGTCTTTCGATGGTTGAGAAAGAAGGACCCGATCTCGTCGTGCTCGACATTATGATGCCGGGGATGGACGGGTTCGACGTTTTGCAAAAGATTCGCGAATTCTCGACCGTACCAGTGATTATGCTGACCGCGAAAGATCAAGACGTGGACGTGGTCAAGGGTTTGCATCTCGGCGCGGACGATTACGTGCGCAAGCCGTTCAGCGTGCACGAACTGCTCGCGCGCGTCGAAGCGGTGCTGCGCCGCGCCGCGCCCAGCGACGACGTGCAAGCGCGTCCGCCGTTCAAGTGTGATGATTTCGAAATGGATTTTCAGCGCCGCCGCATCACCGTGCGCGGCAAGGAAATCAAAGTCGGTCCGACCGAGTACAAACTTTTGTCGCAACTCGTGCAGAACGCGGGACGCGTAATGTTGCACGCGGACTTGCTCCGCAAAGTGTGGGGACCCGAGTACGGCGGCGAGACCGAGTACTTGCGCGTGTACATCAGTTACCTTCGCAACAAGGTCGAGGAAAACGCGGCGCACCCCAAGTACATTCTCACCGAGCACGGCGTCGGTTACTTGTTCAAGCGACCGGATGAGACGTAACACGGAGAACGAATAATGCCACAACCAGAAACACGCAAATGGATTCATTCTGATCCCAGGATAATGATGGGCAAACCGGTCATCACCGGCACGCGAATCACCGTCGAATTGATTTTGGAAAAATTGGCGGCGGGTGAAACCTGGGAGCAGATTCTGTCCGAGCATCCGCGACTAACCAGCGAAGGTATTCGCGCCGCCCTCGCCTTTGCCGCAGAAGCGCTACGCGCCGATGTGATCTATCCGCTTGAGGTCGCCGCGTGAATTTGTTCGCCGACGAAAGCGTTGACCGTCAAATTGTAGACCGTCTCAGGCAAGCCGGGTTCAGCGTACCTTTTGTCGCGGAGATGGAATCCGGTATTTCTGATGACATCGTACTCGACCGCGCCAATCAAGCGCAAGCTGTATTGCTAACGGCGGACAAGGATTTTGGTGAATTGGTCTATCGCCAAAAACGAATTGCGCGCGGCGTCATTTTGGTTCGCTTTGCCGGACTCCCGCCCGATCGCAAAGCTGAGATTACGATGACGGCTATTCGCCGACACGAAAACGAACTAGCCAACACCTTTACTGTGATCACGGCCGGTACTGTCCGCGTCAGACACAACAGATCTTGATTGCATTACGGAGGTGGAAAATGCCACACTCGCACCGAGCAGTTTTTCTGCGATCCTCGATTTTTGGGTGCGTTATTTTCCTCCTCTCTGCCTGCGCCTCCGCCCCCACACCGACCGCACCAATCGCGCCAACACTTGCTCCCACACGCGCGCCGAGTGCAACCGCAACGTTCGCTCCCACCGCCACTCCTACACTCTCTGCAATTCCTACTCCGACATTTACACCGACGATCACGCCGACTCCCGCGCCTGATACAACCGCCGCGCTCGCATTAGCCCGCGCACAGATCAAGGGTTTCAACGAGCAAGATTTTTCCGTCCGCGCGGACTGGCTCGCGGATAAACGCGTGGTCGTTGTCATTCAATCAAAAACATTACCCAACGTGTGGATGCTTTTGCCCGGCGCGAAAGAGTTGACCCAGGTTCCTACATCTGCAGGCATTGACAACAACGTCAAACTCGACCGCTTCGCGGTTGAAAATGGCAAAATAGTGGCATTCACCGCCGAGGGAACAAGAGTTTTTTGGTATCCAGAACTGGCAGATCCACAAAAATATCCCGACGGTCGCTGGGCGCAAATCAATCGCAAGGAATATGTTCGTCTCGAACCAGGCAAAGAGTTTGGTGCCTTGAAAGAGTGGATGGCGCGGGTAAAAGTAGTTGGTGGGGATATGAAGTTGGAACGAGAAGGAAGTTATACAAATCCCCAGATGGTTAAAGAAAAAACAGTGGTTGAGGCGTGGGCTGTGACTTCGTACGGGCTAAACCGCTATGGTCCGTTCGTTTCTGGTCCCAGACCGATCACCCCAGAAATGGGCTTGCCAAAAAATGTGGTTGATCAGATTGACCCGATGGTCACTCGCTCGGCAGTAGAAAACCTGGTCAACTTTGTCGGACGAGTGCGGTTCGTCTCTCCCAGCGACACCCCTGCCCCGTACTCCCAGATCGCCGCCGACGGCGTCGGCGAACTCGTCATCCCGTTTCCCCCAAAGACTTTTGTGGAGAAATTTGGTTATAAGCCAGTAACCATGACTGGTTATGGAGGATTCCCCGATGGATTAACGACTAGGTATTGGCCAGCGATGCTTTCGGGCATAGTCCTCCTTAGTGCTGACGAAGCAACTCTTTTGGCTGTTACCCCTGGCCCAGATGTGTGTAGCTTTGAAAAAATTCCGCGTGTGATTACCACTCCCATCCAATACTCCGAATATAACTATTTTTCTAGGTTAGATAAAGCTGTTCATGACAATGAAACTAACCAGCCTGGAAACCTCGACCCGCTTCTTATTAACTTCTCTGGTGCTTTTCAGGGCAGAAATACAGCACTCAACGGTTTCAGTCAAGGATCTAAAAGCTATCTGCAATCTGGACAGAATCAGCCAATTTGTATCCAGACTGCCGAGGGGTTGCGTGTGGCTGGCGGGGCGCACGTGAATGGAGTATTATCCAACAAGGTGAGTTGGGGAAAATAATTTCCCTCCCTTGATTTTTCTCCAACAAATCTTCTATATTGGATAGAGATGAGAAAAGTCCTTCTTGGTTTTCTGGTGCTTATCGTTTCGGTCTTTGGCTTCAGTTTGATTCTGGGAACGATAAACCATACGTTTGCCTGCCCCCCCGACTCGCGTCCGTGTATGGGTGAATGGGACACGGGTGGTGGTGGCGACGGAGGAGATGACCCTTGCCAGTCTTGTGATGGGCAGGATCATGATGAAACTGACAACGCTAGCAGTGGTGATACCTCCGTCCCGCCTGATGTGCAGGCATTGGCTGACACAGCGAGAATATATGGGGGAACGCATACCTCTCCTGATGGCACAACGACGACGGTGTCAGGGGATACGATATCAATCCCCATACGCATCAAGCTAATACCTTCTCACCACAGGCGAGCAGGAGTTGATACAAATTCGGTTTAGTTTTGCGAGTGTTTAGGCGTGCACCTTTCGCCAGACAGGTTTGAATCGTGTGCAATACTTTGGTCATCTGTTCTTCGGAACCCAGGGCACTGGCTAACGTGATGACGTATTGCCGAATCGCTTGCGCGGTTTTCAACCAACTGCGATTTGGATGTTGTCAGCCACAGGTGATGGCGACCCAGTGCTGCATCAGCATGATCAACAACTTGGCATACACTTCGCACAGAATGCGATACGGCTTGGCACTGCGCGATTCATCGACGCGCCCATAGGATTTCCAAAGTTTGAACAAGAGTTCAATTTGCCCACGGGCGCGTGCGAGGACGAGCACTTCCGCAACACTCAAGCGTTCGGATGGCACATTGGTCAAGAAGATCACCCAATCGCACAACGCCAATTGGCGCGCACTCGGCGTGCGTCCATCGTCTTTCGCCTCGGCACGTAATTTGCGCCGACGTTCTTCCGCGACCTGGGAGGGGACACGCACCGCCACTAACCGACCCGTCAGGCGCTGGGCCGTCACTTGCACCCTGCGATCCAGTTGCGTTTGTTCCGAGGCGGGCAATCAGCGCAATAGGTCAAGTGGTTGGCCTGCTGCATCAAACAGCAGGAGAGTGGCTTGGTAGCGGGTTAGCCAAAATACCCCTTGGTGATCATAAGCCGCCAACACCGGAATTGAGAAATAACCTAAGTCGGCAATACGGAGCGCACCTTTGGGCAACGCGGCAGTTTGCATGGCATCAGGCAGACCGCAACGACGCCGCCAACGCTTTGCGGCTGGCACAAGCAGCCTCCGCCAGGACAATCGCACGGCGCTTCGGTGCACGCCACGCGCAATGGCGAAACTGAGTCACTGATCTAAAACGCCGGCGCGGCGTGATCACTCGCGTTGCTCGATGTCGTCAACGAAGGGAGCACGGTCGCCATGACGCCGACGAGCAACAACGCGACGACTAGACACACGACTAGGGTCTTCAATTGTTTTCTCCTCTTTTGTTGTGGTGATTCGCTTGGTTTTAGTTCAGCGAACCACGAAACTTGTTTCTGGGAGTACTCCATCCGAAAGCCGTCTTCAGCTTTCGCAGGTAGAATAACCGCGTGGTGTTGAAGAGAACATCTTTTTTTTTGAAATTGGCTTCCGGTTTTATGAAGAAAACTTGAGAGGACCAAGGATGAGGCAATACGACTAGCATTCCGGAGAGCGAGACAAAAAAGATGCATGTGTTTCCAATCCAACGCACCGCGCATACTCTAACAAGTTGAGCAAAAAAGACAGTTTAGAAGAGACTGTAGCATGCCCGCCGGTAAAATGGCAATTGAAATTGCCCCGCGTGAGCCGTTGGCTGGTCGGTCGCCATGTTACACTGTCGTTTAGAACGCGGGTTTTCGCGGATTCTTGCGGATAAGATAATTATCCGCGTTCATCCGCGTTTATCCGCGTCCCAATGGTTTATGCTTTTTGCGCGACAATTTCGTTGGACACGCACTATCGAATCACCCCGCGCACGACGACGATGCCGTTGCCCCACTCTGCGGATGTGAAGCGCACTGGCAACGCGTCTGCGCGACGCAACTGCGATTGAATTTCATCATCGAGCGCGCGGCGAATCGGCGCGGGGAGTGGCAAACTCAAATCCACAATCTGCACAACCGGCAAGCCGTTCGCGAGCGTGATGCGCGCTTTGCCGCCGACATGCACGCGCAACCCGGCAATCGTCGCGTCGCCTTCGCCGCTGACGTAATCGGGCGTGAGCTTGACGCGTGGATGCGCGAACGGAATTTGTGGATAGCGTTGCAGATACCAGGTAATCGTTTGTTCCGCTTCCAACTCGGTCAATGTAATTTGCCAGGTTTCGCCGGAATGAGTGCCCGCTTGGATGTACTCGAGCAACGCGACGACTTCAGGATCGCGAATCGGCGCGACGACGTACGGCGCAGCCGTCGCGAGCAGTACGTTCGCCCACGCGTACGCATTCGCGACAATGAGAATTGTCGCGATCCAAACATTCAAGCGATTGAAAAAAATTCTCATCAATCTATTTTTCATAACCCAATTTTTTGCCCACGAAGGACACCAAGGTCACATCGAATTCATCAAGCACAGATTACACTGATTTCACTGATGAAAAAAACAAAATCTGTGCAATCTGTGAAATCTGTGGTTGACTATCGGTCAGCGTGCTACAGCATCAAAAAATTCGTGTTCTTCGTGAGAGAAATGTAGGGAACGCTCGCCGTAGCGTTCTCCTTCGTGTCACCGCAACAACGCGCGCAACGCGGTCACGCCAACCGGCACAATCGCGACCAGGCACACGAACGCCCAAATCGTCACCGCGCGATCCGACACGACGAATTGCGCTTCGCCTTCCGATTCGATTTCAAACGCGAGCCGCGTGCCTCGCACGACCGTGCGTCCCATCCACAACGCGGCGAGTCCCAGCACGATCACTAAGGCGAGCGTCGTCCCCGCCGCCGACAGACCCAGCACGTCGAGCTTGGGCGGCGTCGCGCCAAAGAATTGCGCGCCCGCGAGTGTGAGGACGATCAACGTGCCGCCGTTCCACAACGCATGTATCCCCACCGCGATGCCGAACCGCGCGAAACCATATCGCCACGCGTCGCGTTCGCCATTCAGAATATCGCGCCAACTCAAACCGACCAGCCCCGCGCCGAGCGGATGTAGCGCGCCGCCAATCGCGCGCAAGACGAGCACGCCCGACCAGAGATATGCACCGAAACTCGTGTACAACACATTCTCCAACGTGGCGAATCCCGCGCCCGCCATCGCCGCGACGAGAAACGCATCGCGCCGCGACAAACGACCCAGGATTGGCAACGTCACGAGGGGCTTGGCGATCTCTTCGGCAAGCGGCGCGATGACCGCGACCTGGATGAACGCGTACACAAATCCTGGGGTCGTGAGTGCGCGCGCGATTTGTCGCCCGGCTAAATCGGCGAGCAAATTCTCCACGCTCTTGACCACGATGTTGCTCAGGTTCCCGATCAACGCGAGTACGGTGAGTGGCAACACAATTTCGAGCGCGAGCGCGATGAGCACACTCACGGTTGCGCCGCCAGCGAATGCGACGAGCGCGCGGCGAAACGTCAGTCCCTCCGCGCGCGGGTACGCGAACCATGCCATCGCCAGCAACGGTGACATCGCCGCGGCGATGAACAGAATCGGCGGAAAGAAAAACGCGGCGAGCGTTTCGTTGGTTCGCGTGACGATGCCCGCGAAGATGCACAATCCAAAGATGCCAGCCATCATCCACGCTGGCGGCAAGCGCAACGGGCGCGACGCTTTGCCCTGCAAGCATTGCAACGCGTGCAACACGACCACGCCACCCGCGCCAAAAGTCAGAACAAGCAACGCAAAACTTGTCATACCGATGGTGAGCGCATCATGCCGCGAACTCAGAATCGTCAAGGGCACCAGGCACGCGTATGGCATCGCGATGATTATGCCCGGCACGAACAACACGAGACCCGCGATGAGAATCGCGGTCTTCCAACTTTTGGGCATTGGCTCAGTCAAGTATCTCATCGCTACTCACCACGGTTCAGTAGGAAT
The DNA here is from genome assembly GCA_016219275.1 of Chloroflexota bacterium. Classification (NCBI taxonomy): domain Bacteria; kingdom Bacillati; phylum Chloroflexota; species Chloroflexota bacterium. The sequence goes on along the minus strand of JACRBM010000071.1, from coordinate 50,593 downwards.
AATCCGTCATAAACAGATTGCCAGTTTCTGTGTCTACAAAAACAAAAAACTACTTTTGGGGTCATCCCAGACTTCATAAGTCTCAATGGGCTTGGGTAGGAACCATTGAGGCGGACTGTAAATCTTGTTTTTCACTGTCGCGGTATCTTTGCCTTCAAGTCGAATCATTTTGTTGTGTGTGAGCAGTTCCTGTTTCATTTGCTCACTGACTTTGACCTCAAAGAAGTAGGCGAACTCCTATGACCAATGCGGTGAACGCCAGTACTTGGAATGCACTACTCGAACATCCGGTGGTTTCTTGGACTGAAACGCGCGTTCCTAATTGCCGGGATCATCCTCCCAAGCGCCACTTGAAAGATAGCCGCACATACAACAGGGATGGATCAGCAATATCGCAAAAATGAAAGCCACGATTTTCATCGTCATCCTCACGCATCACGCGTCATGTTTCACGCTTCACTCCCACGTCTCCAACACTTGCCGCCACGCCTTGATGTCTTCCATCTTGCGCTCGATCACAATTGCGAGGATGACGACGACCAATCCAATGCCGCCAAACACAAGCCACTGATTCACGGATTGCAACGAGTTGATCAACTGCGCGACGGTCGCGAGCACGATGCCCATCAAGCCCGCGTAGAGAAATCGGCGCAGACGACGCGCGCTCCCCCACCAAAACGCGGCGAATCCTTCCGCACCCAGCATCAACGCAAACGTCCACCCGTACAACAACGTCTGCCAAAACAATGAACCCATCATCAACACGACCGCCGCGTAATCCAACCAGCGCGCGAAATTTCGGTTGCCGCGTTGCCATTCGAGAAACGCGATGCCGAGCAGATACATCCCGGCCGGCAGCGCGTACCACTGCACGTTCGATGTCCCATCCCAGATTTGCACGTAGAACGCGTGGAGCATCCACGCGCACAACAACATCGCGACGGCGAAATAGCCGACGCGCAATCGCCGATGATTGAACGCCGCGGTTACGTAGAGCAAGCCCAGCAACGCCAACACGTTGACCGCCATCTGCGCGACGCGCACATCCACGATTTGACGGAACGGCAGACCCAGCATCGCACGCACGGTCCACTGTGCGAGATTGATACCCAGGATTCCGGCGAACGCGAGGACGCCGTACGAAACCAAAATGCCCGACCACTGCAATGACGTTTCCCAAATGGTAAGCCACGCCGGAATTTCGCGTCGTGTGCGCGTGAACGCCAAGCCATAACCGAGCAACCCATACGCCAATGCCAACTGCGCGAGCGGCGTCGGCGCGTTGATGATCGTCCCAGGTTGCGTCGTCATGTATTGCACGAGTGCGATCACGCCCAACGCCGCGCTGGCGTGCGGCAAATTGCGCGACGCCCAGAACGATGCGAGTATTGCAATCAAAATCGCGTGCGCGAGCGAGATGACCGCGCCTGCGTTGGCATCGTACGAACTAAACGTTTGCCCGGCGAAAATATCCACCAACGCGATGAAATACAACGGACGCGACCACGCCGCGCCAGAAACATCAAAGCGCGTCGGCGGCGACTCGTTCCGCCGACGTTCGATGACGAGCGCGAGCAACGCGGTGAGCACCGTGACCGGCAAAAATCGCGCGGCGAGGTCTGCCGGGTAACGCGACCAACCCAGGTCGTTGAGATAGAGCAATACCGCGAAATGTCCGGCGAGTACGGTCGCGATCAACCACACACGCAAGCGAAAACGATAAATCGCCCACGCGCCGAACGGCATCGCGAGCAAACAGTTCAACGCGGCGAGACCTGGCTTGCCCTGAGTAAAGAATGGACTCGCCGCGATCAATCCAAAGCCGAGCGCGTACAACGGGAGCGCCCACCAATTCAATATTCGCTCCGCGAGTGCGACGCCCCAACGTATCGGCTCGCGCCAGGGGAAATCGCGCCACGTACCGAGCCGCGTATCCACCACCCAGCCGACTGCCAACGTGATGAGCGCGCCGGGGAAGAACGCCAAACCGTAATACTCTGGCGTCAACGCCGATTCGAGCAAGCCGACCGCGTACGGCACGACGATGAGCGCGCACGCTGGCGTCAACAACAACGGCTGGCGCAACCATAATGCACTCAACGCGTACAGAATCGCGGTGCTCGCATAACCCCAGAACGCGCCGACGCGATCCTGGCTCGACGGCGGCAACGCGAACGCGAGCAACGCGAACGCGAGCATGAGCGGCGCGGTACTGTACGGCGCGAGTCGCGCGCGGCGCAACGTCCACGCGCTCAACAAATAAATCGCGGCGAGACCAATGAGCCACCAGCCATGCCGATTGCCTGGCACGTTCGCTTGATTCAACGCGAGCCAGAACGAAAACGGCGCGAGTGCGGACGCGACAAACACCCACAATGGATTTTTGAACAAGCGTGCCGCGACGAGCATCAACAACGCGTCGTATAAAATCGCGAGCGACATCAACACCGGGTCATGCGCGACGAGCAACGTGCCGACCATCGCCGCGACAAAGCCGGTGAGGTACGCCGGCAATCCGTACCGTCGCGCAATTTCGACATGGGACGCAACACGTTCGAGCGATTGTCCAGCGAGCAACCCGAGTGCGCCAAATGTCAACAGCATCAATCCGAAATGTTCATGCCGCGCGCCGGGAAGCAGGTTCAACAAGTACACACACCACACCGGCACGAGTCCGAGCGCGGGATACAAGAATGCAGTGCGTTGCGATTGGCGCAACTCGCGAATCGCTTCGAGCGCGTACAACACAATCGCGAGCATGAATGTCACGCGGCTTGTGCTTGCGTCCGCGATGCCCCACAACAACGCGAACGGCATGACGATGTGTGCGAACACGCGCAGCGGCAACGCGTACCCCACCCTAGCCCTCCCCTTGTTAAGGGGAGGGTTGGGAGGGGTTGCTTGATTCATCGTTTTGACCGGCGCGAATCGCCGCACGACGAGACCGATGAGGTACGCCAACCACGCAAGCGCCATCCAACTGATCGCGAACGCCGCCGTCCTGGGTCGCTCGGCGACGAGCCAACCCAGGTTCGTCAGAATCGTCCAGGGCACGAACGCGAGGAACGCGGCGAACCACACGAACCGCGCCAACCGAAACATCCGCGCCGAGAGCGCGTACAGCGCGACGATCATCGTCAGTCCGACGACTGCCCAGATTTGTTGCGTGCGTCCGCCGCCGAGCAAAATCAAATTGCGACCGAGCGCGACGCCGATCACCGCGACCGAGGTGAGCCAGCCCGCGACCAACAATGGACGCCGATACAATCGCCACGCGAGCCAAACGTACGCGCGCACGGGCGAACCCAGGTTTGCGCGTCGCCGTGCCGAAAACAGCGCGCGCTCGGTGAACACGTATGCCAACGCGCCCAACGCCGCGCGCGCGGCAAGCGACCCGGAGCCGGTGCTGTAACTGATCGCGACAAGACCGCCGCCCGCGATGAACAACCACGCCGCCGCGTGCGCCCAGTATTCCTGGAATGTGTTCCACGCGTAGAGCGCGTAGACGATGCCGAGTAAAACAAAACTCGCGGCTTGCCACAAACGCATCTCGTCCGTCCATGCCGCGCGATAAATCAGTTGCGCGAGCGGCGAATTGGTCGCGCGTAGAAGCACGACGAGCGCGAGCGCGTGACTCGCCCAATACAACGGCGTGAGAAATTCGCGTGTAAACACGCGCGACCGACGATGCTCGTACCACAACCCCGCACCCACGTACAGCGCGATGAGCAGCGTCACGGCGAACGTGACCGCGTCGAAACTCACACGCGCGTGGTCGAGCAACCACACCCAGCCCCACGCCGCGACGAGCGCGCCCGGCAACAATTCCCAGCGTTGCCGTTTGGAAATCGCGTCGGCGAGATAAAGCGCGCCAGCCGCAAGGATGCACAACGCCGGCGTGTATCCTCCGCGCGCGACGACGAACGCGAGCATCGGCGCGAGAACGCTGACGAACAGACCGGCGAGATACCAGGGCAGGTCGCCGCGCGCCACAAGAATTTTGAGTGGTGCGAGCGGCTCGCTCGTACGGGCGGGCGAGCCGCCCGCCGCCACACGGTAACTCAGCGCGACCATGCCCCACGCCAACGCGCTCAACGCGAGCGGCGCATCGTAACCGAGCGGTCCGCGATTCGCAAACAGAATCAGAATCCACACCGGCAAGGGCAACGCGGTCATCCAATGAAAGCGCGTGCGTCCAAACCCAGGTTGCCCGGTGTGCGCCAAGCGCGCCGACCATGCCGCGAGACCCAGCCAATTGCCGAGCGCATACGCGAGCGTGTTTCCATCGTACGGGAGAAACGGTGGGACGAGCGCGAGCGCGGCGATGACAAAACCGGCATTGACCAACGTTGTCGTCACGCGCGAACTGAATTCGCCGCGCGCGCGCGAACCGATCACGACCGCGCCCACGAGGTAGACAATCGCGAGCGATGACCAACCAATCGCGAATTGATGCGGCGACAAATTCAACTCGGTCATCGCAAACGCGCTTGTCGTGAGCGCAAAGAACGACGCCGCGTACAAAATCCGCGTGCGTCGCCACAACATCAACGCGAGAAACATCGCGGCGCACAACACGGCATGGCTTGCCGCGGCGGCGGCGCTGCTCGTCAAATTCGTCAGCGACCACAGCGCGGCGACGACCGTGAGCGCGATGCCCCACCCGGTCGCGGTGCGTCCATGCCCGCGCAAAACCGTGTCGTCGGCGCGCGCGAGCAGTTGGTTGCCCGCCGTGAAATAAATCGGCGTGAGCCATGCCAAACCGAACGCGTGCCACGCCGGACTCGTCCGCGTTTGATCGAACAGCGCGGCTTGCGCGAAGAACGTCGCGACCGGCAACGTGAGCGCGGCGAGAATGCCGAGTGTCCGACTGCGATAATGAATCGCGCCCCAACCAAACAAGAAACCGCCGAGCCACCAACTCGTCGTCATCGAAGCGTGCAACGCGTCGAACGTGTGACGATCAATGTAGCGCCAACCAAAACTCAGCAGCATGATCGCACCGGCGGCAATCAACGCGAGATTGCGAAACGGCTCCGCCAGGATGCGCCACCGATTCGGCTTGGCGCGCGTCCACGCGGTCGCGAGCAACATCAACACAACCGCTAATGCCGCAAGCGCCGCGGCGTTCCAATCGCGCGCGAGCGCGAAATGCTGATGCGCGATCTCGACGAGTGCGCTGACCGTGCTGCCCGCCGCCGTTCCGACGAGATAACCAATGAACGCGCTGCCGGTGGAGAAAGTAATCGCGATGTACGCGGCGAGACACGCGAGCGAGGTAATGAACCAAAATGCCGGCGTGTGTTCGGGCGGAATGTGAAAGTTGACATAGAGCGTGTAGAAATCAATCGGGATGAGCAACGCGCCGATCGCGGTGAGCGCGATGCCGGAACGATACATCCGCGTTTGCATCCGAACGTACCAACCCAGTCCGAGAAAGAGCAACGTAAACGCGGTCGGAATCGCGACGCGCAGTGGCGCGGAAAAACCTTCCCAGCCCCAGAAGACGAATGAGATTGCGGCGGAGAAGAGCAAAAAGATTCCCAGGAAAAGCATCGCCTGCAACGTGCGCTCGGACAACAATGTGCGCCAAAAACGATCGCGCAGTGGCGCGGGTGGCACGCGCGGCGCAGGCGGTGTTGGTGTGGCTGGTACTAGTTCAGCAACACGCGGTGCGGCAGGTTGTTCGAGCGGCTTAGGCGCAGGCATCGGCTGTGGTTTCCGCCGACCCAGTTTCGTCTCGAGGTTTTCTTTTTCGACCGCGAGGGCAGTGCGAACGTGCTCGGTCGCCGTACTCGAAACAAACGCGTTACGTTCAGCGAGCGAGTCCATCGCGTTCAGTAGAAACTCGACGATCACGAGCCGTTCCGAATTTGTGAGCGGGTACGTGGGCGTCTGATAGCCGTCGAGTTGCCGCGTTAGATCGCGGATTTGCTGGCGCAGTTCGGCGATGATCGGTTGCGCGTTGTCGCGATGAATCCAATTTGCCGCCGACCACGTTTCCAGAATTCTTTGGAGCAACGTTCGAGCGTGAACCAGGGATACGTTCATCGCGCGCAATTGGTCGAGTGTGAGCGATGGCGCGCGCAAGCCGAGTTGCGTTTCGAGCGCGCGACGACGCGTAGTGTAGTACTCGGCGAGGCGCACGGTACGCACACCGTTGTGATTCAGTACATCAATCTGGCTCAACAACCACTGAACGTGGGAGAGTTCTTGAACGAGGTCGGGATCGCCAACAAATTGGCAATGGGGACAAGGTTGGTCAACGCGGGAAATCGGTTCATCACATTTAACGCAACGCATCGCATCCTCGAATGATTTGATTACGCGCCGCACGTAGAACCACAACTATTCTACCACAAATCGCGTTACAATCAATTACTCAATTGCGCTTTGATCTGCACCTGGGTGCTTGACAATGATTGTTTCGATCTCACGACGACAGAGACACTACCCAACATTGAAGCTGCCTTGAAAAAGCTCAACTTGCAGACCCCCTTGACGCCCCCACCATTATCGTGTATGATTCAACAAAGTTGAATGATATGAAACTAGGTTGCGCGCTGTTGTTGATAATGGGAGTCCAAAGTGGATATAGGAATCCACATTCGCAGTATCCGAACCCAGCAGGGACGAACGCTTGACGATCTAGCTCATGCCTGTGACTGTTCCAAGAGTCTACTCTCCAAGATCGAGACAGGTAAAGTCGTTCCTGCTTTAGCCACGCTGTCCAAGATCGCGAATGCCCTGGGTGTCCGTGTGTCTGTTTTGCTGGAGGACGGCAAAAATATAGGTCCCGCGCTTACTCCCAATCTGATTGATCGCCCCGCTGCCTTTGTCGCGACAGACAAGGGTTACACCATCCATGCAGTTGCCCCACACTTTCTGGATAAGAAGATGCAGCCGGTTCTGGTTTACGGTCGCAAAGGCAAAGTGAAACCACACTCGGTTACCCATGCCGGCGAGGAATTCATCTTGGTCTTGCAAGGTGAAGTGAAAGCCCACATCGGGGGCACCGAGTATCACCTCAAAGAAGGCGAGAGCATTTACTTCCACTCCGTGGAAGAACACGGGTTCGTGCCAGTCACCGATTGCGCAGTCTACCTGGACGTGTTCGTTGAATAGACGAGCGATTTCAGGACATCACCGGCTTGGTCGTGTCAGCCCGGTTCTCGCAAAGAGAAAGGAGGAGAAACGAATATAGCGATCGCACTGAACTGACTTTTCTGACGATCATTGTGCAAGGATGCAATGAGCCACCCTGGCGTGCAGAAAACTCCAAGGAGGAGGAGAGCGATGAAAAGGACAGTGTTGTACCTGGTGATTGTGGTGTCGCTTACGTTTGTCGTGATGGGCTGCGGACCGACGGCGACTAGCCCCACGGCAGCACCACAACAACCCACCAAAGCTCCCGTTGTAGCGGCACCCACCAAGGCGCCGGCTGCAGCGGACCCCACCAAAGCACCCGCGGCTGCTTCGACCCAGCCACCCGCACCGGCGGCTGGCAAGTACAATGAAGCGCCCCAGCTTGCCGAATTGGTCAAGCAAGGCAAGTTGCCCCCGATTGATCAACGCTTGCCCGCGGAACCAAAAGTGGTCAAGCCACTCAAGGAAGTTGGCAAGTACGGCGGCACCCAGCGCGGACCCGCGTACGGTCCCAAAATCGGTCAGCTCGATACGAGCGCCCTGCGCCGTCAACCCCTACTGTCGTGGGAGACCGATTTGAAGACCATCAGCCCGAACATCCTCAAAGATTACAAGGCATCGGACGACTACAAGACCTGGACCCTCACCCTACGCAAAGGCATGAAGTACTCGGATGGCGCACCCTTCACCGCCGATGACTTTATGTTCTGGTACGAGGATATCCTGCAAAACAAGGACCTCATTCCGAGTCTGCCGGTCACGTTTGCACCCGGCGGCAAGCTGATGAAGATGACCAAAGTGGATGACGTCACCCTCAGAGTTGAATTCACGGACCCCAATCCGAACTTCGACCTGACCATGGTCATCAGTTATGAAAACAACTCCATGTTTGCCCCCAAACATTATCTGAAGCAGTGGCACATCAAGTACAACGACAAGGCGAACGACGTAGCCAAGTCTGAAAAGTTCGATACCTGGGCGCAAGCATTCCTCTATCACGTTGACCGCTTTCAGTCTCAGCAGGATACCAAACTGCCGGATATCGCCCCGTGGGTCCTGAGCAAAATTGATGACCTGGGCAACAAATACTTTGACCGCAACCCGTACTACTGGGCGGTAGACACCGCCGGGAACCAACTCCCGTACATCAACCAGCAGATTGCCCTCATGGTCAAGGACAAGGACGTTCGTAACTTGAAGTTGATCGCCCAAGAACTCGACAACGCCGGCGAGAATCCACTGCCGCTCAGCGACTTTACTCTGTACAAAGAGAACGAAACCAAGGGCAACTACAAGGTCTTTCTGTTCAACAATACTCGCGGCGGCGACGTTGGCATCTCGCTCAATTTGACGCACAAGGACCCCGTCCTGCGCAAGATCTTTAACGACCTCCGCTTCCGCCAAGCCATGTCCATGGCGATCAACCGCAAGCAGGTAAACGATGTGCGCGCCTTTGGCAAGGGGCTGATCCGCCAAGCCACCATTCCGCCATCGGTCTCCTTCTATGAGGAGTGGATGGGCAACTACTTTATCGAGTACAGCCCCGATAAAGCCAATGCCTTGCTGGATGAGATGGGGTTAAAGTGGGATGCCGCCAAGAAGGTGCGCCAGCGCCCAGACGGCAAGCCGCTTGAGCTCGTGATCGAGACCTGGGAAGAGTTTGCCCCGTTTGCCGAGATGGTTGCAGAATACTGGACCCAGGTTGGCGTCAAGACCACCATGAAGCAGGAAGAACGCAGTCTGTGGGATCAGCGCATGCCGTCGAACGAACTGGACGCGATGGCGAACCCCTATGATTTCATCGCCGAGCCAGCCCTGCGCGCGAGCGGCATGACCAAGCTGCGTCCCGGTGGATACACCCAGATGCCGTTGTGGAAAACTTGGTTCGACAGCGGCGGCAAGCAAGGCGAAGACCCACCGCAGGAGTACAAGGACCTGCGCGCCTTGTGCGACAAATTCGCCGTCGCCAAACCCGGCTCGGACGAATACATGAAGCTGGGCAAGGAGATCGCCACCATCTACACTCGGAGTCTTACCACGTTCGGCATCTATCTTGGTCCACGCGTGATCATCTTCTCCAACAAGTTAGGCAACGTGCCGACCGAGGGAACCTTTGCCAACGATTACGGCTTTTGGGATCCTTATCGCGGCGATCAGTGGTACTTCAAGTAACGCGTGTAATTACTTTGCCAATGTCAGATTAGCCATAGAGAACATAGGGAACATGGAGACCATAGAGAAAACAAGAAAAATTTCTCTATGCTCTCTATGCGCTCTATGGCAATGAAGAAATGTGACATTGACAAATTACCCGCGAACCTTGCGAAGGTTCGGCAGTCGTCTTCGAATTCTCTCGCAATCTTCGCAAGGTTGTGTACCACTCTGCAAAACGAACCGCTGTCAGTCTCTTGGCGGTGAACGATGCCGCCAAGAGACTCGCCTGAGCCAGAGAGTTCCTTTTTCACACTCGTATAGATGCGGATGAGTGACACCTCCATCCCGTCCGACCATCTGCCGCGTACAGAAAGATAACCATGCGATACTACCTGCTTCGCCGTTTTCAGTATATGGCGATACTCCTCGTGGGCGTATCGGTATTCTCATTCTTTTTGATCCAACTACCCCCCGGCGATTATCTGACGGCGTACATCTCCCGCCTGCGCGACACCCGCGGGACCGACGTAGACGAATCAGAAATCGAATCTCTGAAGCGCCAATATGGTCTCGACCTTCCTCTGCAAGAGCGGTATGTCAAATGGATCACGAATATGTTGCAAGGGAATTTTGGTCGCTCGTTTGCGTGGAACATGGATGTGTCCGACATGATTCGCGAGCGATTGGGGATCACGATCTTTACCGCGTTTCTGACGCTAGTTTTTACCTACCTCATTGCCATACCAATTGGCATCTATTCGGCGACGCACCAGTACTCGATCGGCGATTATTTCTTTACGGGTCTAGGATTCATCGGCTTGGCGATGCCCACCTTTTTTCTGGCGCTGGTGTTGATGTACTACATCAACCAATACACCGGGTTCAGCGTGGGAGGACTGTATTCCCCGCAATTCATGAACCAACCGATGAGCTGGGACAAGTTCGTGGATATGCTCATGCACTTGCCGGTTCTGATTATTGCGGTGGGCATGGCGGGCACCGCGAGTGTGATTCGCATTATGCGTAGCGGTGTGCTCGACGAGTTGAAGAAGCAGTATGTGATCGCGGCGCGCTCCAAGGGCTTGAACGAAGGTCAATTGCTCCTCAAGTATCCGGTGCGGTTGGCATTGAACCCGATCATCTCGACGATTGGCTGGATCCTACCCAACATTGTATCCGGCGCGACCGTGACTGCCATTGTGATGAACATCCCAACGATTGGCGCGTTGTTGTACGAAGCGCTGCTGGCGCAGGATACGTATGTCGCCGCGGCATCCATCATGCTGTTATCTTTCATGACGGTCATCGGTATGTTTATCTCTGATGTGTTGCTGGTCGTGGTGGATCCACGCATTCGTTTGAACTGATGCCACAAGCTGAGTTGGCTTTTTCCGACCTGGTCGGGTCATTCAGATAGAGGGATCAATGGCAGCCATAACTCTTGGAAAAACACGTCTCCGGAATCGCCAGGAAGATATTTTCATCGCGACCCAGTGGACCTTGATGTGGCGCAAGTTCCGCAAGCACAAACTCGCCATGCTCGGCACCGCGGTCGTCGCGCTGTTCTACCTCGTCGCGATCTTTTGCGAGTTCATCGCGCCCCAGGATCCGCTCAAGCGCACCACCGATTATATCTATGTCCCTCCGCAGGGAATTCACCTGATCGGTTCGCGCGGCGTGGGTCCATTTGTGTACGGCTTGAAGCAGGAAGAAGACCCGGTGACCTGGCGCAAAACCTATAAAGAGGATCCGTCGCTCGAAAACCCGCTAACCTTCTTCGTCAAAGGCGACAAGTATAGTATGTGGGGCTTGATTGAATCGGACATCCACTTGTTCGGAACGCAGCAAGGGCAATTCTTTCTGCTCGGCACAGACGACTCGGGTCGAGATGTTTTTTCCCGCGTCGTGTACGGCATTCGCATTTCGATGTCCATCGGTCTGGTCGGCGTGATGTTCACGTTCATCCTCGGCAGTGTGCTCGGCGCAATTTCGGGATATTATGGCGGAGTGGTAGACTTTGTGATTCAGCGCATCATCGAGTTCATCCTCTCCATGCCAGCCATCCCACTCTGGATGACTCTCTCCGCCGCGCTGCCGAAGGAATGGGCGCCGACCGAGATCTACTTTGCCATTTCCATCATCCTATCGCTGATCGGTTGGTGCGGTTTGGCGCGCGTCGTGCGCGGCAAGATGCTGGAAATGCGCGAGGAGGATTACATCGCCGCCTCCAAACTGGCGGGCGCATCGGACGCGTGGATCATCTTCGATCACATGCTACCCGGCTTTATTAGTTATTTGATCGTCAATATCACCTTGTCCATTCCAGCCATGATCTTGGCGGAGACCTCGCTGAGTTTTTTGGGCGTCGGGCTGCGACCACCGGCGATCAGTCTGGGTGTCTTACTGCAACAGGCGCAAAATGTCAGAACCATCGCGCTGCACCCCTGGCTGATGGTTCCGGGCATCTTTATCTTCGTCGTCGTCCTGGCTTTTAACTTTATGGGCGACGGGCTGAGGGACGCGGCTGATCCGTACAAGTAATTCCCCAAACCTTGCGAAGGAGACTCCCCCTTGGACAATGCTTTGATCCTGCGCGTGCGAAATCTGCGGACCCATTTCAAGCTGGACGAAGGGACACTCAAAGCCATAGACGGTGTGGATTTCGACATCCAGAAAAAGAAAACCCTCGGCATGATCGGGGAAAGTGGTTGCGGTAAAAGCGTGACGGCTTTCTCGATCATGCGGACGGTTCTGCCGCCGGGAAAAATCGTGGATGGCACGCTCGAGTTCCGACCCGCGAACGGCGAGGTGATTGATCTGGCGAAATTGGATCCGTTTGGACAAACGATTCGTTCGATTCGCGGTAAAGAAATCGCGATGGTCTTTCAAGAGCCAATTACCAGTCTCTCCCCGGTCCACACCATCGGCGATCAAATGATGGAGATGGTGCAGCTGCACCGGACGAAGAACCGCAAGGAAGCCAAAGAGATCGTCCTGGATATGTTGAACAAGGTCGGCTTGCCAAATCCAACGCAACGATTTTCCGAGTATCCGCATCAGTTGTCGGGAGGCATGTGCCAGCGTTGCATGATCGCGCAGGCGCTGTCGTGCAATCCATCCTTGTTTATCGCCGACGAGCCGACGACGGCGTTGGACGTGACGGTGCAAGCCCAGATCATCGAATTGATTCGCCAGTTGCAGGCGGAATTCGGTATGTCGGTTCTCTACATTACGCACGACCTGGGTGTCATCGCCGAAATCGCGGACACGGTCGCGGTGATGTACCTGGGTCGGATCGTGGAGTTTGCCGATGCCCGGACTATCTTCAAACATCCCTTGCATCCTTATACGCAACGACTGCTTAAGGCGATTCCCACGCTCACGCGGCGGGCGAGCACCTATCTCGAAAACATCAAGGGCACCGTGCCGGTACCGCTGAATCCTCCGCAAGAGTGTGGCTTTTATTCTCGGTGTTTGATCGCCCGGGAGGGACTCTGCAATCGGTCAGTCCCGCCTTTGGAGGAAGTGGAGCCAGGACACTGGGTTCGGTGTTTCGAGGTGTCGAATAGCAAGGGAGGCATGTGATGGATTCCGCTCAACCGACGCCTGTCCTATTGCAAGTCCAGAACTTGAAAAAATATTTTCCAATCGAAAAAGGTTTCCTGAGAAAAGTCGTCGGGCATGTCAAAGCCGTGGACGATGTTTCTCTGTACATCCGCCGGAACGAAACACTCGGACTAGTCGGTGAGTCGGGTAGCGGCAAGACCACGCTGGGGCGTTGCCTCTTGCGCGCGATCGAACCGACCGCCGGACAAATCATGTTCTACCCCGAAGACAGCGCGCCGATTGATGTGGTGGCATTGGACAAACCAGGTCTCAAAGCGATGCGCCGCAAAGCGCAAATCGTTTTTCAGAATCCCTACTCATCCCTTGATCCGCGCAAGACCATTCTGCAGATCGTGGGCGAGCCGCTAATTTTGCACAACGTTGCCAAAGGGGACGAGTTGGTCGAGCGGGTAAAGCAACTGATGAATCTGGTGGGCTTGGAAGTGCAGTACATGAATCGTTATCCGCACGCGTTCAGCGGCGGACAACGCCAGCGCATCGGCGTGGCGCGCGCGCTGGCGCTCAACCCGGAATTGATTATCGCGGATGAGCCGGTATCGGCGCTGGACGTATCCATCCAAGCCCAAATTCTAAATCTCCTTCAGGATATTCGGAGCGAACTGAATTTATCCTTCCTGTTCATCGCGCACAGTTTGAACGTGATCCGGCACGTCTCGCACCGAGTTGCCGTGATGTACGTGGGCAAGATCGTGGAGATGGCGGATGTCGTCGAGTTGTTCACGAATCCGCGTCATCCGTACACCGAGTCTCTGCTATCGGCGATCCCCAAGCCCGATCCGGATCTGCGGATGAAACGCATCATCCTGCAAGGTGAAGTGGCAAATCCGGCAAACCCGCCAAGCGGGTGCTACTTTCATCCGCGCTGTCGCTATGCCAAAGATATTTGCAAACAGCAAGCGCCGGTGTGGGAGGAACTTTCGCCCGGTCATTTTGTGGCTTGCCACCGCGCCAAAGAACTTGAATTGGTGGGCGTGCCGCTTTTGGATTAGCCACGGAGCGCACAGAGAAAATTTCTCTGTGTTCTCTGTGTTCTCTGTGGTTCACGCGAGATCGCAAAAAAAATCTGGAGGAAAAGCATGAGCGCAAATTCGTCGAAGCAAGTCCAAGTCCGAGTGGATGCCGGCAAGTGGCAGGGGGAACTCGCGCACAATTGGAACTATATTGGTTACGATGAGGTCAACTACACCTACACCCCCGAAGGGCAGGAACTGCTCGCCAAGTTTATGGAGTTGCAGGAGAAACCGTACTATGTCCGGGCGCATCACTTGCTCTGCACGGGTAATTGTCACGGCGTCTACAAGTGGGGCTCCACCAACGTCTACCTCGAAGATGATGAGGGCAACCCGGTCTATGATTGGACCTTTGTTGATCTGACCCTGGACACGATCTTGAAGTACAAATGCAAGCCGTTTGTCGAACTCGGTTTCATGCCGCAAGATTTAGCCGACACCGCGCGGTACGACGTCACCAAAGATGAGTGGAACCATCGGCTCTATCGCACCGTCGGGTGGGCTTGCCCGCCCAAGGATTATCAAAAGTGGTACGATCTCGTTTTCAACCTGGTTCGCCATTGCGTCGAACGACACGGCGTCGCACAGGTCAAGACCTGGTACTGGGAATTGTGGAACGAGCCGGACTTGGATTACTATTGGAAGGGTTCCGTTGAAGAGTTCAACAAACTGTACGATTACACCGTCGCCGCCGTTAAAGCGGCTTGCCCGGAGGCGCGCGTCGGCGGACCTGCTACGACCAATCCAGCCCGTGGAGTTAGAGCGGCTGAATTCCTGGACACATTCCTCGATCACTGCGCCAACGGCGTCAACGCCTGCACCGGCAAAAAAAGTACCACGGTGGATTTCGTCACCTTTCATGTGAAAGGCGGCGGATACCGCGCGGACCCCAAGCATCGAAAGCAAACACCGCCATCCGTCAAGCAGATTCTTAGCAACACGCGGACGGGCTATGAGATCGTCAGCAAATACCCAGGGTTCAAAGACCTCGAATGTATTTTGTCGGAGATTGATCCCGACGGATGGGCGGCTGGCGGCGCGTGGGACAACATCAACTTGAACTTTCGTAATACCGAATATTACGCGAGTTTTGTCGCGACCGCCTTCGATAAAGTCAGCCAGTTCGCCAAGCAGAACAACTGGGATTTGAAACTATTGACTTGGGCATTCATGTTCGTGGGCGAGCGCTGCTTTGAAGGTACGCGAACATTCTCGACCCAGGGAATTGACAAGGCGATCCTGAATCTGTTTCGGATGTACGCCAAGCTGGGCGCGCAACAAGTTCTTTTCGAGAGCACCGGCACGAAAGACCCAATGACCTACGCCGATCTTTGCGGTCGAGGCGAATCGCCGGATATCTCCGGCTTGGCGACTCTTTCCGGCGGCAAGCAGTTGGACGTGCTGATCTACAATCACCACGACGACTGGGATGAGAGCGGCGAGTACGAGATCGAACTAGAAATCGCCAACCTGCCGTTCGCCGGGAACAATCTGGTCATGGAGCACTACCGGGTTGATCAGTCTCACAGCAACGCGTACGCCGAATGGGTGCGCCAAGGCAAGCCGATGTATCCCGCGCCAGGGCAGAGAGCCGCGATCAAATCACGCGACGGCTTGGAGTTGCTGGAGCCGCCCCAGAGGATCGCGCTGTACGACGGAAATATCAAATTGAGTTTCAACTTGCCGGTGCACGGCATATCGTTGTTGCGCTTTTCGACAGCCGCGTGAGTGGCTGTCGAAAGTCCATCAGCCGTGCGACCTCATTCTATTACTTGGGTTGTCTTAAAGACTCTCGCCAAGCCGCAAAGAGCGCAATTTTTTATTCTATTTGCGCCTTGGCGTGAGAATCCAGTGCTCCTTTTAAGACAAACTCTCAGGAGACCAAAGTGTCAAAGCCATTGAACCAGAGAACCCTGGGAATCATCCACGCCGTGAACCTGACCATCCGCGCGATGCAGCCCTACATTGACAAGCACATCCCCGAAGTCAGCGTCATGCACTTGTGTGACGATACCATCCAAAGGGATAATATTGTAGCGGGCGTCGGAGTCATTCCCAAGGTCAACTATTTCAAGTTCGCTCAGTACGCGCACAACCTCGAAGAAGCGCAGGTAGATATGATTCTGCTTGCCTGTTCGACGTTCAACTTCGCGGCAGAACTGGGACGCCCCATGGTCAGCGTGCCGATTCAGCAGATTGACCGCCCAATGATGGAACTGGCAGTCAGGCAATTTCGAAAGATTGGCTTGTTGGCGACATTGAGCACGACCGTGCCATCTTCGGAACGGTTGCTTAAAATCGTGGCGCAAGAGCAGGGCAAAGAGATCGAAGTGCAGACGCTCTTGTGCAGCGAGGCGTTTGAATTCATCTCCAAAGGCGATGTCGCGAAACACAACGAACTGCTGTTGGAACAAGTCGAAAAGTTGTCTGCATCGGTCGAGTGTATCGTCATGGCGCAACTCTCTATGTCGGCGTTGGCGCCGTTGTTAGAGAACACCCGCATCCCAGTGTACAACAGTGGCGATACCGGTTTTGCGCGCGTGCGTGAAATGCTGTTGGCGATGAATTAAACGTGCCAAACATGCCAAAGCTGCCAAATCTGCCAAAGCACAAGTTGGTATCACAGCGACCTTTGGCAAGTTTGGGTTATTTGATTTGGGAGTCTCGATGATCATAACTGTCTATCCGTACGGCACAAACCATACCCAGGAAATGATTGCCGATCTCTCGCGTCGCGCGTATGAATTTCGAATCCAGGTTTTGCAGATGGTGTACGCGCGTCAGACTGGACACATCGGCGGCGCGTTTTCGATCGCCGAAGTGCTGACCGCGTTGTACTTTCATCACTTGCGAATCAATCCATCCAATCCGAACTGGGACGACCGGGATCGGTTGGTGTTTTCGAAAGGGCACGCGTGCGCGATGCTGTACACCGCGCTCGCGCATCGCGGCTTTTTTCCGGTCGAAGATCTGATGACGTTTCGCGCGCTCAACAGCCGTTTGCAAGGACATCCAGAGAGACAAAAGACACCTGGCATCGAAGTGCCGGCGGGTCCGCTCGGTCATGGTGTGGCGATTGGGGCAGGCATGGCGCTCTGCGCGCGGATGGACAAATCGAAACGACGCGTCTACGCGATCCTGGGTGACGGCGAAATCAACGCCGGCGTCATCTGGGAAGGCGCGCTCGTCGCGGCGAAATATCAACTCGACAATTTGAAAGTGATTCTCGACTACAACGGGGTTCAACAAACTGGGACGACCACCAAGGTCTTGCCTACCGAACCCATCGTGGACAAATGGCGCGCGTTCGGCTGGCACACGATTGAGATTCACGGTCACAACCAGACCCAGGTTCTCGACGCGCTCGATCAAGCGGACGAAATTCACGGCAAGCCGGTCGTCATCATCGCGCGCACGACGAAGGGCAAGGGCGTGAGTTTCATGGAGAACGATTCCTACTGGCACGGCAGTCCGCCGAACGAAAAACAATTTCAAGCCGCGCTCGCCGAGTTGAACGAAGGAGTCGCGCGATGGCAGAACTAATTCGCGAACCATTTGGCGCGTTAGTTTCGATGCGCAAGGCATACGGCGAAGCGTTGATCGAACTGGGCAAAACGCATCCCAACGTCGTCGTGTTGAGCGCGGACGTTTCCAATTCGGATCACAGCGGCATGTTCGAAGCGGTGTATCCCGATCGTTTCTTCAATGTCGGCATCGCGGAACCGGCGCTGGTGGATGTGGCGGTCGGCTTGGCGAACGGCGGGCGCGTGCCGATTGCCAACACGTTTTCGTTTTTGTTTGCGACCCGCGCACTCGAACAAGTCCGCACGCATCTTTGCTACGGTGAAGCGAACGTGAAACTTGCCGGCGCATACAGCGGCTTGTCCGATTCGTTCGATGGTCCGACGCATCACGCAATCACCGACATTGCGATCATGCGCGCGCTGCCGAACATGACTGTGGTCGTCCCGGCGGATCCGCTCGCGGTGAAAAAGCTATTGCCGCTCGTCGCGGATTGGCAAGGTCCGGTGTTCTTCCGCCTGTGTCGCAACGAAGTGCCGGAAATTTTCACCGACGAGTACACGCCCGAAATCGGCAAGGGCATCGTGCTACGACAAGGCGCGGATGTATCAATCCTCTCTTGTGGCGTGTTGGTCGCGCGTTCGTTGCTCGCGGCGAAATGTCTTGCGGAACAAGGCATCAGCGCGCGCGTCGTCGAAGTGCACACGATCAAACCACTCGATCGCGGTCTGGTGATCGCGTGTGCGAAAGAAACCGGCGCACTCGTGACCGTCGAAGAACACAGCATCATCGGCGGACTGGGCGGCGCGGTCGCCGAAGTCCTCGTCGAAAATGAACCCGTGCCGATGGAACGCATCGGCGTTGCCGATACGTTTGCCGAGAGCGGACCTTATTCCGAATTGATGGACAAGTACGGCTTGAGCGTGAATGACATTGTGAATGCGGCGCACCGCGCGGTTGCGCGCAAATGCAAATGAGGAAATATGGACAAAGAAATCACCCTGCCGTACGGGCACGACACAAAAACGCTTTGTGTTCCCGAAGAAAATCTTGCCTGGGTCGTCGCGCCAGAAAACGCGGCGGCGGTTCTGGATTTGGCAGCCGCCGTTCGTTCCGCGATTCATTCGCCCATTGGATCGCCGGCGTTGCCGGAACTTGTCGCGCGGTACGGTACCAAGACCGTAATTCTAGTTGATGATGGGACACGTTCGACGCCGCAACAAGCGATTCTCCCAATTCTGCTCGACGAATTGAACGCCGCCGGTGTGCCCGACCGCGACATCATTGCCTTGATCGCGCTCGGCACGCACCGCGCGATGAACGAAGCAGAACGCATCGCGCGTTATGGCGGGACCATTTGCGCGCGCATTCGCGTCGAGAATCTTTCATCTGACCCGGCGGATTTTTGCGATCTCGGTGTGACGCCGCTGGGTGTCCCGATCTTTATCAGTCGTCGCTATTTGGAAAGCCAAATCAGTATCGCGGTCGGCAACATTATCCCGCACATGTACGCGGGCTGGGCGGGCGGCGCAAAGATGGTGCAGCCCGGCATGACGAGTCCGCTCACCACCGCGAAGACACACTTGATGGCGGGACCGCGTGTCTACGAAATTCTGGGAAACGTGGACAATCCGGTGCGTCGCGAGATGGAAGAGATCGCGGTCAAATCGGGACTAAAGTTCATCGTCAACGTGGTGCTCAATCGCGATGGTGATGTTGTAGCGGTGGTCGCCGGCGATGCCATCAAAGCGCATCGCGCGGGTGTGGAAATCGCGCGCCCGATTTACACCGTCGCGGTGAACGAAAAACCAGAGATCGTCGTCGCGAGTTCGCATCCGGCGGATCGAGATTTGTGGCAAGGTTTCAAGCCAATCAATAACTGCGGCATGTTCGTCAAAGATGGCGGCACGTTGATTCTGGTGATTCCCGCGCCAGAAGGAATCGCGCCAGACCACCCGCAACTAATCGAACTCGGGACGACGCCCGGCGACAAGGTACTCCAATTGGTCGAGCAGGGAAAAATTTCAGACGGCGTGGCGGCGGCGACGTACCTGGCATTCGATCAAACGCGCAACCGCGTGAAGGTGATGCTTGTCACCGATGGCATTACCGATGTCGAGGCGCAAAAGATCGGAGCGACCGCGACCCAGGATTTGCGCGCCGCGCTCGCGATAGCCCGCGCGCGTCACGGCGACCAGGCGCGGATCGGCGTCGTGACCCACGGCGCAGATATTATGGGAGCGTTCCAAGTCGCCGGAACAAATAAATAACCCCAATTGCTACTCTAAAAAGCAAACATAGGACGTGCCGTGAATTACGCCCGTCGAACCCGCGATAACAAAACGTGCAGCAGGTTACAAACCTGCCGCACGTTTTTATGCGGGACTAGATAGTGTCAGCCAATCACTACACTTCCCAGTTTCCAAGGTAGTGTTCAAGGCGAGTCGCCGCGAAGAGGCGCAAGGGGTGTGGGTCATGTTCTTGGGTGGTGAAAAAACCTTGCGAAGGTATTGACGACAAATCAAATTTGATTGCCGTTCAACCTTCGCAAGGTTGAGTGTTCCAAAATTTTGACAGACACCCAGGCGCAAAATTCAGCTTGTTGTCGTGTGGGGTCTATGCTAAAATGTTGCAAGTTCGCACGACTATACCACGCGACAGTCAACATCGCGCGCCATCACATACCCCACAGCTGGACACTCCGTTGATCCGCGACGTAGTAAAAATAAAAAGAAGGAATCGGATTTCATCCGATGCTGTCGAATTGAGGAAATAGATGTCTTCTCAAGAATTGCACATAGTTACTGGCGCGTTTGGATATATCGGCAAATATATCACAACGCGATTGCTAAAGGGAGAACACCTCGTTCGCACGTTGACGAATTCGGTACATCGCGCGAATCCGTTTGGCGGCATGGTCGAAGCGAATCCTTTCAACTTTGATGCGCCTGACAAATTGGTTGAGTCGCTACGGGGTGCGACAGTACTTTACAACACATACTGGGTACGTTTTAACTACAAGACAGATTTCAAACACTCGATGGCAGTTGAGAACACGCTGAAGCTGATTCAGGCGGCAAAGCAAGCCGGCATCCAACGCTTTGTGCATGTCAGCATCACAAATCCATCCGCGGACTCGCGGCTGGAGTATTTTAGCGGAAAGGCGAAACTCGAGCGTGCATTGATTGAGTCGGGTCTGTCATACGCGATTCTGCGCCCGACGGTTGTCTTTGGAAGGGAAGATGTACTCATAAATAATGTTGCCTGGATCCTCAGACACCTGCCGGTCTTTGGCGTCTTCGGTGATGGGCAATACAAGTTGCAACCGATCTATGTGGATGACCTCGCCGCACTTGCCGTAGCGCAAGGCGCGAACCGCGAGAATCTCATCATCGACGCGATTGGTCCTGAGACATTCGCCTATCGTGAACTCGTGAGTCAGATCGGTGAGATTATCGGTGTGCGTCGCCTAATCATCTCGGTGCCGCCTTGGTTCGGCTACGTGGTCGGATCCGCGATTAGTCGTTTGCAAGGCGATGTGTTTATCACGCGCGAAGAGATTGACGGCTTGATGCACGGCTTGCTCTGCACAAACTCGCCGCCTGCTGGTGAGACACGGCTCACCGATTGGGCGCGAGTCAACTCGGCAACGCTTGGCGTAAAGTATGCCAGTGAACTCGCTCGGCGGCAGAACCGCAAGACCGCTTACGAAAATCTCTAGTCGTCAGGATGGTTTCCCTTTTGGGCGCACACACGCGGCGACACTCGGCGCGCGGTACGCGAATGAACTCGCGCGGCGAAAATGAATTTGGGCGCGTGCACTCCCACCGGACTGTCGAACAATCGAACGGAAACTCAAGGACTCGGCGTTGGCGTCACGGTGCGTGTGGGGCGCGGCGCGGCAGTCGGAGTCGGGGTCGGTTCTTGCGTGATGTCAGACGGGGTAAACTTTTTCAGAATCAACACGAATTCGAGGCGCGTAAAATCTACGGTCGGTTTGATCGCGGCTTCTTGAAACAATTCAATATCGCGTTTGTGCACTTCGGTCACTTGTCCGATCACAAGACGCTTGGGGAAATTGCCGCCCATCCCGGAGGTCAGGATCAAATCGCCGGGTTTGATCGCCTCGCCTTGCGGCACGTACTTGATGATGACGTTGCCGTTTACGTCGCCTTGCGTGATGCCGGTCGCGCGGGTGGATTGCACGACTGCATTCACCGAACTTGAGGGATCGGTGATGAGCAACGCTTTCGCCCAATGGGCGCCAGTCGCGGTGACGCGACCGACGAGTCCTTCGGGCGTGACGACCGGCATACCGACCTTGACGCCTTCGGCGCTGCCCTGGTCTATGATGATGAACCGCGCGAGGTTCGACGGATCGCGCCCGATCACGCGCGCAAGATCAATCTCGCGTTCGAGCACTGCCGCGCCCAGCAAATCGAAATCGGGATTGCTTTGTTTGTAGCGCAACTGTTGGCGCAATTGTGTATTTTCGTTTTCGAGTTCGCGCACGCGGACGCGTTGAATCTCGGATGCGTTGACCAACCCTTGCAAGCGTTTGACTTCGGCTTGCAACGTTGCGACATCCGCGAGTGTGCCCGTCACATTCTCCGCGCTCTGGGTGATGCCGAGCGCGCCGCGCAGTAATGGTTGAATCCATCCAAGTGCGAGGTCTTGCGCAGGCGCGAGTTGCCCCGTCTGGTAGAGTAGCAAGGCGAGAAAGGCAATCACGACGAAGAGGACGAGCACGGTTGCGCGATTACGATTCGAGGAAAACATGGGGGAATTTCAGATTGCAGATTTATGATTTAGGATTTACGGCTGTGCGGAAATATTTTCCAAATCAGAAATCAGAAATTATAAATTATAAATTCCACTAGCGTCGCGTGGAACGGGTCGGCATCACAACTTTGTGGAGAACGTCGAGTTCTTCGAGGATTTGACCTGCGCCGCGCACGACGCACGTGAGCGGATCTTCCGCGACGTAACAGTGCATCTTGGTTTCTTGCGACAAACGGTCGGCGATACAGCCGAGCAACGCGCCGCCGCCGGCGAGCGCGATGCCGTACTGCATCAAGTCGGACACGAGTTCGGGCGGGGTTTCGTCAATCGTCGTTTTGAGTGCGTCCACGATTTGATTGACCGGATTGGCGAGCGCCTCGCGAATTTCGACCGACGATACTTCGATCCCTTCGGGCAACCCAGTGATGAGATTGCGTCCGCGCAACACCACGGTGCGTTCTTCGGGCATGGGGAACGCGGAGCCGACGCTCACCTTGATGTCTTCCGCCATACGGTCGCCGACGAGGATGTTGTACTTTTCACGCGCGTACCGCACGATCTCTTCGTCCATCTCGTCGCCCGCGACGCGAATCGAACGACTGACGACGATGCCGCCGAGCGAGAACACCGCCATCTCGGTCGTGCCGCCGCCGATGTCTACGATCATGCTACCGACCGCTTCGGTAATCGGCAAGCCCGCGCCAATCGCCGCCGCCATCGGCTCTTCGACGAGAAAGACTTCGCGCGCGCCGGCGTTGATCGCCGCGTCGTGCACCGCGCGTTTTTCTACTTCGGTCACGCCGCTCGGAATGCCGATGACGATGCGCGGACGATGCGGCAAGGGCAGTAGAGAATGATCGTGCACCTTGCCGATAAAGTACTCGAGCATTTTTTCGGTGACGTCAAAATCGGAAATGACGCCATCGCGCAGAGGACGAATCGCGACAATGTCGGCGGGTGTGCGTCCGACCATTTGCTTCGCTTCGGAGCCAATCGCGAGCACACGCTTGGTGCGTCGCTCGATCGCGACGACGGAGGGTTCGTTGATGACAATACCGACGCCGCGCACGAGCACGAGCGTGTTCGCCGTGCCGAGGTCAATCCCAATATCGCGCGAGAATAATCCCAGGAGCCAATTGATGGGGCTAAACAACGAGAACTCCAGATTTTTAGTCGAATAGTCACATTGTCAAACTAGTGCGAATTCCGAATCAGTTTACAGAGTCCGTAGGGGCGTTCAATTGAACGCCCCCTACGACGCAACTTGTTGACGAGCGGACTGGTCGGCATTATACCACAAACCGCATAAACACAAAAAGAGTGGGGTAAAGAACACCCCACTCTTTCTCCGTATCCAAACGGTTATTTCTTTTCTTCCTTTTTGGCTTCGCCAGCCGGAGCTTCGCCTTCGGCGACTTCTTCTTCCTTCTTCTTGCCAACCACTTCGACTTCGGCGGCAGCCACCGGCGCTTCGGTCGCGACCACTTCTTCCTTCACCGCGACGATCTTGGCAACCATTTCGTCGCCGGGGGTGAGGATTTGAATCTTGTCGGTGGTCTTGAGATCGCGCACGAACAGACTCTGGTTCAGACTCACGAGCGCGGTCACGTCCACTTCGATATTCGGAATGAGATCGGTGGGAAGCACGCGAATCTGCACCGTATCAATCCCGTGAATCAACAGACCTTCGCCACGCGTGACGGCAGACGAGGTGCCGACGAGCACGAGTGGCACTTCGGTCGTGATCTTTTCGGTGAGCGAAACTTCTTGCAAGTCCACGTGAATGATGCGTTGCGTCAGCGAATTGCGTTGCACTTCGCGCGCCAAAACAAGACGGGGTGCGCCGCTATCAATCGTCAGTTTAATCAGGCGATTGCGTCCGGCGGTGGCAACCACCTGTTTCAACATCTTTTCATCGAGTTTGATCACGATCGGCTTTTCGAGGTGGGTGCCGTACAAAATGCCCGGGATCGTCCCGGCGCGGCGCATGGCATTCACCTGCTTGCCAATCACATCGCGCGTTTGCGCGCTCAACAAAATATCGTCAGCCATTTTCAATAGACCTTTCTCTGAAAAATTGCTGGGCTATTATACGGGGAAAGGGTGTTTTGGTCAAATACACGTAGAGACGTTGCATTGCAACGTCTCTACCGATTGATCACACGCGAATCACCGGGTCTTTGGGCGCGCGGCTCAAAATCTCCACGCCGTCCTCTTTGATGACGACCAAATCTTCGATGCGGATGCCGCCCCAACCGGCGATGTAAATGCCCGGCTCGATAGTCAGCGTCATATTTTCGCGATACACGTCTTTGCTCAATTTGCTCGCGCGCGGACCTTCGTGCACGGCGAGTCCAACGCCGTGTCCCAAACCGTGTCCAAACGTTTCCGCCCATTCGGTCTTGCCGATGACGTGGCGCGCGAAGGCGTCGGCGCGTTTGCCTTTGACGCCCTCGCGAATTTTCTTTTCGGCGGTTAGCTGCGCTTTCAACACGGTGTCGTACACTTTTTTGAATTGCCCGTTCGCCTCGCCGAGCACGACCGTGCGCGTCATGTCCGAGTGATAATGATCAATCCGGCAACCGATGTCTACGACAATCGGCTCGCCGCGTTGAATCACGTAATCGGTTGGGCGCGCGTGCGGCAATGCGCCGTTCGATCCCGCGGCAACGATCAACTCGAACGCGACCTTATCCGCGCCGTGTTCGCGCATGTAGCGTTCGATGATCCACGCGCCTTGCTTTTCGGTCATGCCCGGTTTGAGCTCGCGGCAAAAATGCGCGAATGCCTCGTCGGTCAAATCCACCGCGCGTTTGATCTTGGCAAGTTCGTCCGCGTCTTTGACGATACGCAATTCTTCGACGATACCATCCACGGGCTTGAGCTTAAAGCCGGCTTTACGCGCGGCTTTGCTCCAATCCTTGAACGTCGCAACGGTGAGATGCGCCATTTCAAACCCGACGGCTTTCGGTTTGGTGTGCGCGCCAAATTCACCGAGCGCTTTGTTGCGGTCGTACCCGGCTTCAAACAATTTGAAATCGGGCGCGTGGAGTTTCACTTCCTCGTAGTAACGCGAGTCGGTCGAAATCCACGCGTGCTCGGCGGACACGATCATCGTCGCGTCGAGATATTCGCCGCCGCCAAAACCGGACAGATAGTATAGATTTTCAGGTCGCGTAATCAACAGCGCGTCGAGTTGATTCTGCGCGATTTTTTCGCGCAGACGCGCGAGACGTTGATTCATTCATTGCTCCTTCGAGTAGGGTGAGTTTACTTGGGCGCGCCGAGCGTCGGCACGAGCGCGGGGATTGCCGGCGGTGTTGCGGGCGGCAACGCCGGCGTTTTGCCGGCGCGGCAATCTGCCAAACCGCGTTGCGCGAGCGAACTGTTGGGGTTGAGTTTCAGCGCGAGATCAAAATAGGGAATGCCCTGCGCGCATTGATTCGCTTTGCCGAACGCCAGACCCAGGTACGTGTACGAATCGGCGTCGTTCGGATCGAGCGTGATCGCGCGGCGGAGATGCGGCACGGCTTGCAACGGTTTGTCCGCCTCGATCAGCGCTAAGCCCAATTGTTGAATCGCCGGAATGTACGCGCCGTACAAGCCCACCGCTTTTTCGTACGCGGGAATCGCTTCGAGCGGATTGCCGAGATAGACGCGCAATGCTTCGCCGTACTCGAAAAAGCGAAAGTACGAGTCCGGCTCCAAGACGGTCGTCTGTTTCCACGCGGCGAACGCGTTTTCTTTTTGCCCTTGCAGAGTCAAGACCCAGGCTTGCGCGCGTTGCGCTTCGGCGCTCGTCGGCGCAAGTTGGAGCGCGAGTTGCGCTTGCGCGGTCGCGTCGTTCTTGCGTCCCGCGTGCAAGTACGCTTCGGCGAGATACGCGTGCGCGTTCGCGCTTTTCGCATCGAGCTTGATCGCTTTTTCGCACGACCGCAACGCGTCCTCGACTTGATTGTTCCACAATTGCGCGCGACACAGTTGCGCGTTCGCTTCGGCGTCTTCCGCGCCGCGCGCGATCGCTTCTTGCGCTTTGGCAAGCGCCTCGCGCAATTGACCGCGCATTGCCAACGCGCGTGACCAGCGCGTCAACGGCGCGGGATTCGTCGGCGCGAGTTGTGACGCGGTTTGATACTGGGTGATCGCGGCATCCACGCGACTTTCGGCGAGCAGTTTATCGCCTTGCGCGAGGAACATGCCAATGTTGCTTGTCGCGGCGGGCGGGGTCGCAGAGGTCGGGACGACCGCCGCGGGCGTGCGATTGGTCACCTGCGCGAAAAAACTGCTGATCGGTTTGGTCGGCACGGCGAGATCAATCACGAGCCACGCGATCAACACGACGATGAGCGCGGCAAGCGCGGCGACGATGATGAGCAGAGGTCCGGTCAACGCAAGCGAGGGCAACGCGCGCGGGAGATGGGCGGCGCGGGCGGATGGTGGTGTGACGAGCGGCGCCGGCGTGCGCGTGACCAGTCCGGTCGTAAGATGTTCGGGACTGGCGGGCGCGTCCATGCGCGGCGATATGGCGACAGACTCGATGGATTCCTTCGGCGTTTCGGGCTGCGGCGGTTCATCTACCGGCGGCGTGCCGGGGAGCCAGCGCGCGCCGTCGTTCATGTACCACTTGCCGCTTTGCGCGCCAATCATCCACCAGCGATTTTGTTTGTCTTGAAATCGCAGTGTCGCGATCTCGGATTTGAAATCGTCTTCGCTCATCGCGCCGACATCGAACTTGCCTTTCAGTTCGAAAAACCGACGCTCCATTTCCTGCACGTTCATCCAGTGCTCCCATTACTTGCTGTGACGAACGCGCGAAAAAGTTCGAGCATCCGCGCGTCGTCGTCCTGCAACCATTCCGGGTGAAACTGTACGGCGACCGCAAAATTGCCGTTGTCCGCCTCGATGCCTTCGACGATGCCATCGGGCGCGCGCGCGACGATGTGGAAACCGGGCGCGACTTGTTTCAACGCTTGATGGTGCAGACTATTCACCTGAACCTGGGTCGCGCCGAGCGCGCGTCCGAGCGTCGAGCGCGGATCAATCTCGACCGCGTGCGCGAGGTAGTTGTACGGATTACCTTTTTGATGTGGATGGCGCAGCGGATTCGCGACCTGGGCGTCAATGTCTTGGTGCAGTGAACCGCCCGCCGCGATGTTGATCAATTGGATGCCGCGACAAATTCCCAGAATCGGTTTTTGTTCGGCGAGCGCCCATTGCGCGAGATTCAGTTCGACCGTATCGCGCGCGGGATCAATCTCACCGCAGAACGGTTCGACCGATTCGCCGTACACGTTGGGGTGCACATCTACGCCGCCGGGAAAGAGTACGCCGTCGAGCCGCGCGAAAATCGCGCGCAATGTGTCGTCGCTCAGATTGAGCGGAATCAACACCGGCGCGCCGCCGGCACGGGCGATGGCGCGCGTGTACGTCTCGTTCATGCCAAAACGCGGAATGCCGTCTATGCAATCGCTCGCTTTAAGCGTGCGCGTGGGAATGCCAATCAGGGGTTTCAATGCAAATCCTTTCCGTTAATACATTCGCCAGAATCCAGGTTGCTCCCCTTCGGGGAAACCTGGATTCTCTCTTGCCGGAACGGAACAGCGTCCGTTCCCTACACAATCGTATTCGTCAGTCGTCCCAGTCCTTCGACCTCGACAGTGACCACATCGCCCGGTTTCAAGTACACTGGCGGCAACGCAAAGTGTCCGACGCCGGACGGTGTGCCGCTCGCGATAAGATCGCCGGGCATCAAGGTGATGCCCTGGGAGATGAACGAAATCAACTTGGCGACGCCGTTGATCATGTTGCTCGTGTGCGAATCCTGACGCGCCTCGCCGTTGACCCAGCATTTGATCGCGAGATTTTGCGGATCGGCGATTTCATCGCGCGTCGCGATGAACGGACCGATCGGGCAGAACGTGTCGAGCGATTTACCCCAGCCCCATTGTCCGCCGCTTTTCGGATGAAACTGCAAATCGCGCGAACTGATGTCATTGAGATTGCAATATCCGAACACGAATTCGAGCGCCTCGACCTCGGAAACGCGATGCGCGCGTTTGCCGATGATGACGCCCAGCTCGGCTTCGTAATCCACTTTTTTTGTCAGCGTCGCGTCCCAGGTTACCGGCGCGTCGGGTCCGGTGATCGAGTTTGGAAACTTGGGGAACAGAATCGGCAGGAATTCTTCTTGCTCCAGAATATCTTGCTCTTGCCGATGCGAACCATAGTTCAAACCGATCGCGATGATTTTCGGCGCGGTCAGAATCGGCGCGAGCAATTTTACCGCGTGCAGCGGAAACACAATCCCATCCACCGCGCGGCTGCCGAGAAATTCGAGCGTCTCATTCGCCGCGTCCCACGCGTCCTCGCCCTTGCCGATGAACGCGAGCGCGTCGTGCGCGAGGTACTGAATCTCTTGTCCATGCGCCGCGAGAAACATCGCGCGCGCGAGATTGAGGTCAATCACATTTTCGCCGCGCAGAGCGCCCCAATGTGTTTCGCCGGCGACTTGAAAGGTCACGAGTTTCATTCTGCCTCCAGCCGTGTCGTGTATCGCGTGCCGATTTTACACCAACTTGGAACGCGGCGCAAAGCACGCCCTACGCAATCCATAACACGAATTGCGTAGGGCGTGTTGCATATTAGGTCTTCCGCGCGTGCTTCTTCGTCGGCAGGGCTTCGAGTTCGTTCATCCACTCGGCGATCACGTCAAATCCGCCTTGCCAGAATGACTTGGAGGTCATATCAATCCCGGCTTCGGCGAGCATATGCGCCGGACTCGCCGAACCACCGTACGTCAAGAGTTTCAAATAGCGCGGCTTGAACGCGTCGCCTTCTTTGCGGTACTGTTTGTACAGCGCGAGCGTCAACAGATTTCCAAAACTGTACGCGTACACGTAGAATGGGGTGTGATAGAAATGCGGGATACTGACCCACTCCCATTGAAATTCCTGGCTCACATCCACCGCATCGCCGAATTGCGCGTGCAGATTTTCGAGATAGCGCGCGTTCAGTTCTTCGACCGATTTGCCCTGCGCGATCAATTCGTGCGCGTCGCGCTCGAACAGCACAAAGAACGCCTGCCGCAGCACGGTTGCGTACGTGTCATCCAATTTCGTCGCGAGAATATCGCGGCGCACGTCTGCGTTCTTTTCGTGCGCGAGCAATTTTTCCGTGAGCAACATTTCACCGAACACGGACGCGGTCTCGGCGAGCGGCAATGCCGAGTGAAAGGTCAGCACGGAATGTTCGCTGGCGAGCAACGCGTGAATCGCGTGACCGAACTCGTGCGCCATCGTCGCGACATCGCGCGCCTTGCCGGTATAGTTGAGCAACACGAACGGCGCCATGCCTGGCAGAACGCTCGCGCAGAACGCGCCGCTCGCTTTGCCCTTGCGGATTTCCGAGTCCACGTGTTGTTCCTCGAACACGCGGCGCGCGTGGTTCGCGATCACCGGCGAGAATGCGTTGAAACTATCGAGCACCATCTCCACGGACTTGTTATACGGATATTTTTTGTCGGACGACGCGAGCGGCGCGTAGATGTCGTAGCGGCGCAATTTACGCACGCCCAACCATTTGGCTTTTTGTTTGAAATAACGTTGGAACACCGGCGCGTTCGCGCGAATCACATCGAGCATCGTGTCCACCGCCGCGTCGGGAATATCGTTCGAGATGTTGCGTACCGCCATGGGCGACGCGAATTTGCGGAGTTGCACTTGCTCGGTGCGCCAATCCTGCGCGCGATACGCGTAGATTTGCGCGAGCGGTTTGCCGTGCGCGCTGAACACGCGATACAATTCGCGGTACGCCGCCGCGCGAATCGCTGGGTCTGGATCGCGCACGTACATCATCAACGCTTCACGCGTCAGTTTTTTCGTTTTGCCATTGACTTTCAAGTTGAACTCGTACGCGTTCGTCAGCATCGAGTACAGCGTGATCAAACCATCCATGCCGTTCACGTCTTTTAGGTTGATCACTTTTTCTTCTGGTTCGGTGAGCGTGTGCGGCTTGAACAGTCGCTCGCTTTCGAGATAGTAGCGTAGGTCGCCGGAATTTTGCATCAAGCGCGCCGCCGCATCGTCGCGCAGTGTTTTCCACCACAGCGAAAAGAACAGCGTGCGATTGCCCAACTCGGTGAGCATTTGGCGCGTGCTCAGTTGAAACGTCAGCGCCGCGCTCGATTGCGTGTCTTCGGAAAACCACAGTCCACTGTACGCGCCGAGTCGCCGCGCGACCGTGTTGAGCGATTCGTACTCGCGCAGAATCGCGAGAAACTCGGGTGCGTCCATTTCGTCGGACAATTTCGCGCGATGCGTTTCAAAGTTGGTGACACGCGCTTTGAGGTCGTCAACAATGGCATCAAACTCGGGACCGCTTGTCGCGGGCAGAATATCGTTTAGATTCCAGCGACCTGGCTTGAATGGTGCAGAAGACATTTGTCCACTCCTTGGGAAATTTGGAAACGCGCACGATGATAGCACGGCGCGGCGAGTGTGTCAAAGGGGGGCAAAAATCACCGCGCCGTCTTGACCGCGAGCGATTGCGCGTCCACGATGAACTCAATCGCGCCGCGTTCATCGGTGCGGAGAATCGTTGCGGGCGCGAGCGTGGCGAGGAGATCGGGTGAGGGTTTGTCGCGTGCGGTGCGTCCGGCAAACACGAGCGCGAATTGCGGATTGACCGCGCCGAAAAATTCCGGCGCGATTTTCTTTGGCGCGACGAGCACAGTGCTCGCGTCCGTCATCTCACGCACGAATGTTGCTTGGTCGTTCGTCGTCGCGTTGTCCGCGATCAAAAACGTACTCCCACCCGCGCGCAGACGCGCGGACGCAATGTTGTTTGCCAGTCCGGCGACTTCAAGTGTCACCTCGCGGTCAAGCGCGATCTGTACACCATCGCGCGCGGACAAAATCGCGACGCGTTTTTGTGCGAGCAAATCGTTCCACTTTTTCTGCGCGTCATTTGGTTTGGCGGGCAAATCAACTTGAACGACGCGCGGTGCGTCGTACCGTTCTAATGTGGTGACGAGACCGGCGAGATGCGCGTCGTCCGCATTCGTCAACACAACCAAATCGAGCGTGCGATCCCAGAATGGCAAACGCGAACCAAGCGCGGCGACAGTCGCACTCGGCGACTCGCCGCCGTCAATCAAGATTTTCGCGCCGCTCGGCGTGCGAATGAACGTCGCCGCGCCGCCGCCGTCGAGAAAGACCACGTGCGTCTTGCCATCGGGCGCGGTGACCGCGAGATTCCACACCCAGATGCCGAGCACGAGCATCGCACTCAACGCGATGGCTGGTTGCAATCCGATGCGTTCGCGCAGTGCGCGCCAATCCACGAGCGTCGCGCCAAAAATAATCGCGTAACACAAAAACAGCGCGAGTACATCCAAGCGCCCGATTTCCATCGCGGGAACGGGCAACGCGGCAATCGTTTGCACGACCCGAATCGTCCATTCGAGGAACGGCAATGCGAGCCACGCGAGCACCTGACCGACCGGTTGCACGATCAGCGCGACGAGCGTGGCGGTGCCGCCCAAGAGCATCACCGCGGGCTGCACCCAGAGCACGAGAAAATTCGCGAGCAAGCCGACCGGGGAAAAACGGTGGAACGCAAAGACGATGAGCGGCGTCGTTGTGATTTGTGCGGCGAGCGTGACGATGAGTGAATCGCTCAACGCGCCGACGATTTGTTTCGCGCGGGCGCTCGACGTGAATCGTGTGAACATGTTTTCAAACGCGCGCGTGAGCGGTGTGACGTACAAAATCAAACCCAGGGTCGCGAGGAAACTGAGTTGAAACCCCATGTCGTACAGTGTGAACGGATCCCACGCGGTCATCGCGATGGCGGACGCGGCGAGCGCGTTGAGTGCGTCGTTCGGGCGATGCAACGCGCGCGCGAGCACGGAGAGCGAACCCATCACCGCCGCGCGCACGACCGACGCGCTTGCGCCGACGAAGAGCGTGTACGCGACGAGTCCCGCAATCACGATGAACGTCGCGCCGCGTTTCGTCACGCGTCCGGCAAGTTGCGTCAGAATCCCGGCGATGATCGCGATATTAAACCCGGAAATCGCGATAATGTGCGCGGTGTTGGTCGCGCTAAACGCGTTGTTCAACTCGCGCGGAATGCCGGACTCGACGCCGAGCAAAATCCCGGCGAGGAGCGATGCCGACGGTTCCGGGAAAATCGCGAGAATCGTATCGTGTGCGCGGTCGCGCACCGCGTAGAGCGCGGCGAAGAACGGATTGCCCTGGTCGCGTTCGAGCGTTTTCACGCCGCTGTAGATGCGGACGAGCGAATGAATGCCTTGTCGCGCGAGGTACTCTTTGTACGACCAGTCTTCAAATTCTGGCGGTGTGGTCGGCTCGCCGTAAATCTGGATGCGGTCGCCGTACCGCACGTCGGACTCGCGCGGCGCGTTGACGAGTGCGAGTCCATTCACCGCGCACCAATCGTTGCCGATGCGCACGCGCGTGATCGCGATACGAACCTGGGTCGAGTAATCGCGTATTTCGGGCGGGTCAATTACGTCGCCGATCATCGCGCGCGCGCCTTTGTCGTTCCACGCGACGAGCGCGTTTTCATCGAACGTGGGTCGCGCGAGCGCCAGGCGCAGCGCGCCGAGGAGAAACAAAAGCAGGCAAAGATGCGCGCGGGTGAGGCAAGGATCGCGTCGCCAGATGAGGAGCAAACCGAGCGGAAAGAAAAGCCACCACGCCCAGATCAGCGCGGGGAGCGCGATGAGTGATGAGAGAGTAATGCCGACCACGAACGCAAGCGCGAGATAGATGAGGAGCATCGTGACCTCGTGAAGGCGCGCGGATTTTCGCTGCCGATTCTAACCCAGTTTCTCGACGCGCGCAAGCGGACGCCTCACGTGTGGTTGACCGAAACGTACTAGCGTGATAAACTTGCGCGGCACAATCGAAAGGAGCCACCCATGCCCGGACTAATCGGAAAAATTCTCGAAGGAAACTTCTCCTCGCCGCTCACGCTCGTGTTCGTTTTGTTCACCTTGCTCGCATTCTATTTTTTGTTTCGGCTCGGCTGGTTGTTTTTCGCGCAGGGCGAACAAGTAACGGAGAGCGTCGAGGGCAAACGCCAGATCAAAAGTCTCGTGCGTTTGCTCGCGGTGAGTGTGTTCATCGCGTTCTTCACCGGTTTCGTGTTCGAGTTTCTGCGCGCGGGACGCGACGTCGCACAATCCAGCGCGCCCGGCGCGGCGCAAGGGTTCTTTAACTGGTTGTTGGGCAAGTAAATCGAATGCGGATGAACGCAGATGAAAAAATATATCCGCGTTCATCCGCGCAAATCCGCGTCCCAAAATATCTGTAACGATGAAAACACATTTGGGGGTTGTGGTCGCGATGCTTGTGCTTCCGTTCCCCTTCGCGCCGGTCGCGCACGCGCAAGGACCGAGCGGGGACAACACGAGCAAACTGACCGCGCTCGTGCGCGTCCTGCTCGACACGCTGCAAGGCACGCCAACCGTGAATGCGAACGCGTTGATCGAGCAATCGAAAACGTCCGCCGCACAGTGGCTCAATCTGCCTGCCGCCGAATTGTTCTTTCTCGATTTCGGCAATCCCGCCTTGCCGCTCAACCAATTCGCCGCGCAACTCGCGGGGACGTTGCTGTTGCTTACGCCGCTCTACGCGCTGGGGTACTTCGGGATCCTCGCGCTCAACGTGTGGAAAGAACGTCCGATCCCGAACCCGATTTTGTACGGTGCGCTCGTGATCGGCGTGATGATTTTTCTCGCGGCATTCTCGGTCATCACGCAAGGCGTCAGCGAGTTGGGTCGCTTTGTCGCGATGGCGCTCGGCGGCGCGGGCACGGCGATGTTTCCGCGCGCGACCCTGCTTGACACGCTCTTGCGCGTCCTGCTTGTCTTGCAAAAAAATGCCGGCGGACTCGCGCCGTTCGTGCTGATCGTCGCACTCGGCGAGATGGCGATCATTCTCGTGCAACTCGCGTATCGCGGCATTTCGATGGCAGTGTGGCGATTGTTTGGCGTGCTTTTCATTCCGCTCTCGGTGTTGTTCGAGGGCGTCAATCCGAAAACGGCGGGCAAGATTGTCTCTGGATTTTTCGAGGCGTGGCTCGATATGGTTGGCAAGATCACCTTGTTGCTCATCACGTTGTCACTCGCCACATCCGACGCGATGGCGAATTACGTCGCGTTCATTCTGCCCGCGGGATTGCTCGTCGTGATCGTGTCGTGGAAATTTTTCGGCATCTTGTTTGCGATGATTCGCGATGGTGTTACGCGCGCGTGGAGCAACGTCGCGCCCGCGGCGATTTCGCCTTCTGACACGTTGCCCGCGTCCGCCGAAGCCGCGCGCACGAAAGAGATTGACGAAGAACGGCGAAGGATGATGAAGGAGTAGCATGAAGCCGAAGATACAAATCTTTGAGAAAAGCGAACACAAGATATTTTGGGGTGATGCCCTCGAAGTACTCGCGCGCGAAATTGAGGACAACTCGATTGACTTGATATTTGCTGATCCTCCATACAACATCGGTAAAGATTTCAACGGCAGAAAAGACAAATGGAAATCTGACGCCGAGTACCTCGAATGGTGCTACCGTTGGCTCGATTTATGCGTGAGCAAACTCAAAGCGACCGGCAGTTTGTATGTAATGGCGGCTACACAAAACATGCCGTATTTCGATATCCATTTGCGTAGCAAACTGAACATTCAATCGAGAATCGTTTGGTACTACGATAGTTCTGGCGTACAAGCAAAACGTTATTATGGCTCGTTGTATGAACCGATTCTGTTCGGCGTCAAGGACAAGGATCACTATACCTTCAATACCAGCGATATTCTCGTTGAGGCAAAAACAGGGGCACAACGCAAACTCATAGATTATCGCAAAAGTGTTCCCACGGTGTACAACACTCAAAAGATTCCTGGGAATGTATGGGAAATTCCGCGTGTACGATACCGCATGAATGAATACGAGGAGCACCCGACGCAAAAACCTGTCGCTTTGCTCGAACGCATTGTTCTCGCGAGTTCCAATGTGGGAGACCTAGTCCTGGATCCGTTTTCCGGCACCTTCACGACATCATTTGTCGCCAAAAAACTAGGACGCGCGTCTATCGGTATCGAGATCGAAGAAGAGTACGTCAAAATCGGACTGCGGCGACTGCAAATCCAGAGTCACTACAAAGGCGAAGAGTTGCGCCGCGAGCCGCGCGTCTATGAAAAATCTTCGCCTCATCAACGCGTGTTGTTTGAGAGGAAATAAATGGAACACGAGTTTACCACACAGATCAAGCAAATCCTTGTCGCGCAATTCGGCAAATCTGCCGACGCCGTTTACGCGGCGAGTTCCTTGTTGCAGTACTTGAACATCAAAACCAAATCGGCTGCACTTGGATCAAAAGCGCGCGGGAGTTTCGCCAACCTTTATGCAATTTACGTGCTAGCCGAAGATTACTTGAAACACAAATTCGATCAGCGGAAAAACTATCGCGAGTATGCGGGAGCAAAATTCTCCGATCTATTCCAACGCCAAAGAGAACTGCCGTTTGGAAGCAAGCTACAGAATCACGCGCTCAACAGTCGGATGAACGAAGAATTTAAAAAGTACTTTCCGCAAGTCGAATACGTGCCGATTTTGCGCAACTTGGAAACTAACCGTTATTGGATCAATGAAAATTTGTTGAAGGTAACGGTTGGCAAAAAGGCCTACAACATCGCGCGAGCAGTCGTTGCCGTTGTTGATCGTTATGTTGAGACCAAGCGAGATGCCTTTGAACGATTCATCGAAACGTGTGAACGTCTGAAGGAGATTGCCGGGCAAGACGACCAACAAGTAGAATCGTTCATCACTGGATTACTAGCGCCGAATGTTGATGCGCGGATTTTCGAGATCGTTAGCTTTGCCATTCTCAAATATTTTTACCACGACCAAACCGTTTATTTCGGGTCCGATCTGGATAATCTCCAAGAGGAGAATTTGAAGCTTTTCAAGACGGGACGCACTAATGCCAATGATGGTGGAATTGATTTTGTGATGCGTCCACTGGGGAGATTTTTCCAAGTAACGGAAACACTGGACGCGCGCAAATATCTGCTAGACATAGACAAACTGGAGCATTATCCTGTCTCATTCGTGATTAAATCAGAAGACAGCGTCGAACAGCTAGAACAGATGCTAAGAGATGGAGCGGAAAAACGTTATTCCATCGTGGCTATCGTTGAAAGGTATATGGCTTGCATCGAAGAAATCATAAACCTTGCTGTGTTACGCCAGCGATTCAAGCAAGCGGCGCAGCAAGGATATCTCAGAAATATTCTTGATGAAATTGTTCTCCAAAGCAAAGTCGAATTTAACTACGAAGATGACGCGAAGGAATTTTCTACGCCATGACCCTCCGCTCCATCTTCCTGACCCGTCTCTGGTCGTTCCTGAACTATCGCACGCGCGTCGGCTTGACCTGGCTCGAGCTGCTGACCGCGAGCGGTGTCGGCTTGCTCGTCGCGTGGATCGGTCTGCGCGAGTGGAGCGGCGCGACAATCATTATCCCGCTCGCGCTCTACCAGCTTGCGCTCGGTTTTTATCGCGAGTGGCACATCCCGGTCGGCTGGTTGCGCGGACTGCACGACTGGCTGTTCAAGCCGCTGGATGTCAGACTCGTGTCGGCGCAGAAACTGATTTTGCTGTTCTTGTTCCTCGCCGCATTGATTGTCGCGATTGCATTGTGGTTTATCGAACCACGCATCGCGCTCGTATTCGTCATCGCGATGGCGAGCGGCGCGGTTCTGCTCTGGGCGATGCATGACCGCGCGACCCAGGGCGGGTTGCACAAACTCGACACGGTCGCCGCGCGTGTGCCGGTGCGCGAGATTCTCAAGGATGGGGAACTGCTTAGCCGCGATGCAACGCGCGCGCGTGTTTCGATCATCACGCTCGGGCGCACCGGCTACAAGCCCGCGCTCAACGCCGCCGACATCGCGGACATGCTCACGAAATTTCTCGCGTACCTCGCGCAACATGAAGACGGCGGCTTGCCGGTCAAAATTTTTTGGCTCGCCGACTACCACCTGGGTCAACTCGATCTCGAAGCGAGCGACCGCACCGCCGACGAGTACTTGCGCGAACTACGCGCGCTCGCCGAATCCGGCGCGCGGCGCGCGCGCGTAGTATTGACCGGCATCGTCTACCCGGCGCACATCGAAACGCGCGTGCGCGAGTGGCTCGCACAACTCGATTTCAATATCTCGCCACTTGGCGCATTTGCTGCCGAGTCGCTCTTGCGAATGTTGTTCGGCGGCGAGAGTTTCCTCGCGCAAACCCAGGAAGCGATCCTGGCAAATGATGGTAAACTGCCCACGACCGCGCAGCGCGGTTACGTGCCGGAGCAATTGCGTTTCGATCATCGTCTTCGCACGAACCGCAACGTGCTCACCGTCTCGCGCGTCAACACGCCGTTTCCCGATGCGCGCGACGCGTTGATGCGCGCATTGCACGCGGTAGACGCGCTCGTCGTCATTTCGATCACGCCTCTGCCGCGCGACACGATCGCGACCGAACTGCGCGGGCAGATGCTCGCCGCGCGCGTGCCCGGGCTGGGGCGCGAGGATGAAGCGCAATCTCTACGCGAGATTCTCCGCAAGCTCGAAGACCGGCGCGGCTTGGAGTACCTGTTCGATACGCACACGCATTTGATCACGTGGGGGCGCGATGAGAAGACCGCGCAGACGAATCAGTCGCTTGCCGAATCGTACCTGACCGCACTGTCGCTAACACCGCTCGCGCATCGCGCGCTCGAAGACGCGTTCGACGATTGGTTGCCAGTGTTGTGTCTGCCGCGCTCGACGAGTGGTTTCACGCGGCTGATGAACTGGCTAACCGAGCCGCCGCGCGCGCCGCGCCAACGCCTGCTCAGCGCGCAAGCGATCACGACACTCGCGAATGAAGAAGGCAGCGATATTTTTCTCGCCGACGCGCGCGACCGGATTTTGCTCGGTCGCAGCGTAATGCTCGGCAAAGAGGGTTTGCGCTACGCGGACTTTCGTTCGGATACCGGACCGGTTCTGCTCGTGAGCGATCAAGGCGGCGGCAAGACTTCAACGCTGATCGTGTGGTTCATTCTGCGTTTGCAACTACTCAATTACAAGATCGTCGCGATCAATTTGAAATACTCGGCGCGCATGCAAGCCGCCGTCGAAAAAATCGGGGGCATCGTTCTGCATCCGCACGACGACCTGAACAAATTCGCGGATGAGACACGCGCCGCGCTGTTCTCAGATGGCGCGGTGATCTATCAGCCGGTCAAGGGCACGCGCCCGATGCCGATTGCGGACGATCCGTGTTTGCGCGTGTTCATGCAGATTTTCTACGAAGAGTGGCTCGCGAATCGCGACACGCCCGCCGCGCTCGTGATTGACGAGATTCACCGCTTGATGCCCAAGGACGCGCCGCTTTCCGAAAACGCGTCCCAGGTCGCGACGCTCGTCGCCGAGGCGTTCAAGGATTGGGCGGAGCGTAAGCTCGTCATCGCCGCGGCGACGCAAACATTGCGCGATTTGATGGGCAGCAACCTGGGTATCGCGCTGCAAAAATTTCGCACGGTCGCGTACTTCCAGGTTGGTCCCGAAGACCGCGAGATGTTGATCGAAAAAGGGTACGAGCCGGCGTTGATAGATTTGATTATCGGCGGACGACGACGCGCGCGAGGGTATTGCGTGCTTGTGATGCCGGATGGATTTTACACGACGGTTAAAATACTCGTGACCGAGGACGAACGCACGATCATTCAACGGCTCGACGTTGAAGAGACTTCGGACACGACGCCGCAACTATCGTTCAGGTGATTCCCAGAACCGTTTCCCTTATTTCCCTCAGTTCCCTCATTTCCTTTTGCAAGCGAACTCAGGGAACTGAGGGAGATGAGGGAGCTGACTACCGAGACTTGTTATGCCGAATTCACGCGCTTGGCACGATTTGATTGCAGTGATGGCATTGGTCGCGCTTGCCGCGCTCGCCTTGCCGCTTCTGGGTTCGTTGACAAATGACGCGGTTCCGCAACGCGCGCAACCCACCGCGTTGGCGCGCGTTTATCTGACGCCGTTTCGCCAAGTGTTCGCAATCGGCGCGAGCGAACCGTTGACGACGACCCAGGTCTTGATGTACGAAAATGGCACCGACGTGTTTCAGTTGATCGGACGGCGCGACGCGTTCGCGCATTTGCAAACACTCGATGCGAGCATGACCTTTTGGACCGCGCGCGAGAATGTCGTTTACACACCGCCGATTGCCGCGCAGTACGATTTTACCGATCGAGGAAAGACCGCGCGCTTGGATCGCGCGCGAGGGATGGCGTGTTTGCACAAAGACGATGCCGCGCCGCCGTTGAGTGTGTGCCAGTCGCCGACGGGACTGACGAGCGCGACACTCATCGCGCGCATTACCGCACAGGACGCCGCGTTTTTCTTGGTCGAGGTGGACGGACGCAATTATTTCGTTTCACCGGAGGCGGTGCTGCAAGTGCGTTAAACGCGTTTCCAGCCGTAGCGGTCGAGGTTCACTTTGCCATCGCGATTAAAGCGCACGCCTTCCGCTTTCAAGCGCGCGCGTTGTTCGTGATAGCCGGTCGTCGGGCGCAAACTGATTTCGCCGCGCGCGTTGATGACACGATGCCAGGGTACTTGTTCGGGGCACGCGCGCATCGCCCAGCCAACGGTGCGCGCCGCGCCCGGCGCGCCTAGCGCGCGCGCGATTTGCCCGTACGTCGCGACCTTGCCGCGTGGAATTTTGCGGACGAGGGCGTAGACGCGGGTGAAGAAAGTTTGGGACGCGGAGGAACGCGGAGGAACGCGGATTATTTTTCCATTCATCATGCCGCGCGGCTAAGGTAATCCTTGGGTGCACGATTTACGAGCGTGTCAACACGTACTCTTTTTGCGCGTGCGCGCTTGGTAAACTCGTTGGCAATTTGAGGATCCAGCGCTACCTTGAGTCCTGGTTTGTGTTTCAAATTGACTTTGAAATCTACTTCGTGCCAGACATCTTCGTAATCGGTCAAATCATGCGTTTCCCAGAATTCGGCGGCTTGTTCGATGCTAGTAAATTCTTCGGGAGTGGGATCGCGTTGTGGAATCCAGAATTCAGGAGCAAGAATACTGAATACTGAATTCTGGATTCTGAATTCTGACTACTTTCCCACTCCCAGTTTCGCACGCACAAACTTGCGAATTTGCTTTGCCGTTGCAACTGCCTCACGCGCTTCGGTGATTTCAATGACACGACCGGGATAACGTGTTTCAACCGCGTAGGGGTTGAGCAACTTTAGCCAATCGGTGATGAATTGAAATGTGCCGTCCACCGCAACACACAAATCGTTCAATTCGCCAAGTTCGTGTGTCCGCTCAAAGTGGACATTGTGTTGTAACAAGAACGCTTTCAAATATTTTTCGGCGGATTGCTGGCAATGATAGCAAACCATTGCCGGCATGGGGCGCTTGCGTTGCCGCAAAAGGGTCTGTGCCGCGTCATAATCGTCTTCGCCTTTCTGAATCCACTCGGCAACCAATACCGGTTCCGGCATACGATTCCTCCATTCTCTGGCATCAAAGCGATAGCGCGAACCACGCCGCCGATATAGCACCGTTCCTTTCAGAGTTACTTCACGGAAAAAGGGATCGCCAATTTTTAGACGATAACGTAATTCTGCCGGCGAGCGTACAAGGATGTCCATTCCGCGAATCTGTCCGGAAGGAATTGCCGCGCGAGCAATATCGCTAACACGCCGGTCGCGCACAAACACACTTTTATTTCGCATCTTGTTCGAGACCACCAACAAATCCACGTCGCTGTGAATCGTCGGCTCGCCGTACGCATACGAGCCGAAAAGAATCACGCGCTCCGGCGCACACTCTTTCACGATTCGCCGCGTGATTTCTTTGAGCAACTCTTTCGTCACCGGCGTGTACCACTCCGGCGTCGTTTCGTTTTCTGAAATCGCAACCGATTTGATAACCATTTTCCGTCGTCCGCCAATTACCAATTACCAATTACCAACTACAATTCTCTTCACGACAATCTGAGCGCCGGCACCACATCCAACTCCCACCCACTGCGCTCGCCGCGTTCCCAATGCCGCCACGCCGCTGCCGCGATCATCGCGCCATTGTCCATGCACAACTTGATCGGTGGAATCACGACCGGCACCTCCGCGCGTTCGAGCATTGTCTTGCGTAAACACGCGTTCGCGGCGACGCCGCCCGCCAGCACGATCTGCGCCGCGCCAAATTCATCCGCCGCGCGCACTGTCTTGGCGACGAGCACATCCGCCACCGCGACCTGGAAACTCGCGGCGATGTCAGCGACCGGCACGCGCGTGCCCTCGAATTTCTGGACGAGATGCAGCGCCGCGGTCTTGAGTCCGCTGAACGAAAAATCGTACGTGCCGCGCAACCATGCGCGCGGCAGTTTGAACGCGCTCGCGTCGCCTTGCTGCGCGGCGTGTTGAATCGCGGGACCGCCAGGGTATGTGAGACCCAGCAAGCGCGCGACCTTATCGAACGCTTCGCCTGCCGCGTCGTCGAGCGTGCAACCTAGTTGTTGATACTCGCCGTGCCCGCGCATTAGCGTCAACTCTGTGTGCCCGCCCGACACGAGCAACGCGACGAGCGGAAACGGATTTTCCAAAGGCATGTGCGTCACGCCGTCGAGCCAGCTCGCGTAGATGTGTCCTTCGAGGTGATTGACGCCGATGAGTGGCAGATCGTTCGCGAACGCGATTGCCTTTGCCGCGTTCACACCGACGAGCAGCGACCCAGCCAACCCAGGTCCGTGCGTCACCGCAATCGCGGCGAGATCGGCGAACGTGACGTTGGCGGTCTTGACCGCTTCTTCGATGACCGGGATTATTTTGAGCACGTGCTCGCGCGAGGCGATTTCCGGAAACACGCCGCCGTACTGCGCGTGCAGATCAATCTGCGACGCGACGACGTTCGACAAAATCGCGTGTCCATCTCGCACGACCGCCGCAGCGGTTTCATCGCAGGAGGTTTCGATACCGAGGATCAGAGTCATTTTCGATTTTCGATTTCTAATTTTCGATTTTCAATTTCCGAGCATCTATACGCCAAATCCAAATCGAAAATCGAAAATCGAAAATCCAAAATTCCAAAATTCCAAACTCACTGGGGAATGGCGGCAAAGTACGCTTGATTGCCGTTGATGAAAATGAAACGCCGATTCGCTTCGTCCGCCGTCAACGTTCTGAGCGACGCAAATGTCTCGCGTACCTGATTGCTCGGTTTGAACTGACGCACGAACCGACCGTTGCCTTTATCAATCTGCACGATGCGTTGATTGCCCGCATCCGCGATGTACAATCCATTCATGCTCGCGCCGGTGACAATCGCGACCGGATTTTTGAACGGCACTTCCAACTCGCGCAAGCGCAAATCGTTCGGCTTGCCGGAGGTGTACCGAAAAATTTCGCCGTTCCCGCGCAACAGATAAACATTTTCGTCGAGCACCATATCGGCGACATTCGTCAAATCCGCGCGCACATCCGTGGCAAAGTACGTCGTCGCGGCAGTCCACACACCTTCCGTCGCCGCGGTGTACTTCATAATTTGATTGCGCCCCGCGTCCGCCAAATACAAGTTGCCGCTGAAACTACCGACCAGGGTCACGTTCTTCCATTGCGTCGCGTCCGTCGCCGTGCGCGAACTCCACTGCGAACGCGCGGGATCGTACTGCAAGAACGCGCCGCCGCGATCAATCACCACCAATCGCCCCGCGTCAATCAATGTCATGTCCACCATCTCGCCAATTGTGCGACTATCCACCTTATCGCCGGCTTTGAGGATGATGCCATCCGGCGCGACGGGCGTGAGCGTAACGCCGGTGTCGTTGAACGTGTACCGATAAACGCGCTGCAAGCCGCGATCCAAAATGAACACATCGGGTGAGCGTGTGAGCACGCGCGTCACATTCGCTTTCGGTTCGGCGAACGTCGCGAACGAAACCGGAAACAAGACCTGGACGCCGTTCAATTTATCGAGTTCGTCTTGCGTATCGTTCGCGATTTTGCGCGCCTCCGGATGGCTCGCGTTGAGCGCCTTGACTTGATCGGTGAGTTTGAGCGCGCCGAGGAATTGCTCGCGCGCGGCGACGCGATCCGTGCGGGTCAGCACGCGCCCATTTTCGAACGCCTTCGCCGCGTCTTTGACCCAGGATGCGATTTGCTCGTTCTGCAAACGAACCTGAGTCGCGCGATACGATGCCCACGTCCAACCGCCGAATCCGATCACGAGGAGCGGCAGCACGAGCGCGGCGACTTGCCACGCCGGTTGCGGCGACGCGCCGGTTGCCGCGCCGCGTCCCGCGCCGGGTTTGGGTTCGCCCGGCGAGACGCGCCCAAAAAACAAAATCAGGAATTGCACGATGCCGCGCAAGAAGATTGTGATCGCGCGATCAATTCCCGCGCCAATGCCTTGCCAATTCACGCGCGTGAAAATCGCGGCGAGCACAGCAGTGAAGGTGGCGCCGCCGCGCAACATTGCGTTGCGCGCGGGCGCAAGATCGAGCGGCGGACGCGGCGGACGCGCGATCGGTTCGCGCGCGGGAGTTTCTTCGCGAGGCGGTGGAACGGGTTCCGGCGCCGGCGCCGGTTCCGGCACCGGTTCAAGTTCGGACAAAGTTGAGGCTTCGAG
Organism: Chloroflexota bacterium; assembly: GCA_016219275.1. NCBI lineage: Bacteria > Bacillati > Chloroflexota > Chloroflexota bacterium. Next base: position 6,657 of record JACRBM010000071.1, on the reverse strand, counting down.
CGCGGTGGGTATATCCAACGAATCCAATGCCGGGATCGCCAATTCCGGTTCCGGCGCTTCAGTCTCGCTCGGCTCTTCGTCGGTCGGCGGATGCAACGGCAGCGGATTGAGATTTTCGCCGGGCAGACGAATGACGATCACCGCCAAGTCTGCCGCGCCGGCAAGGTCTTCGAGACTCGAAACGATTTCGTCCGGATGATGCTCGGCGAGTGTGTCGAGCACTTCGTCGTTCGAGAGCAAATAGGCGAGCGTGCGCGTCGAGAGGATGATGCCGTCCCCGGGTTGCAACGCGACGCGAAACGTGTCTGCCATATACTCGCGACGAAAGCCGAGCGGCGCGGAACCCGGCGTCGGAAAATTGCGCGCGGCGAGCCACTCGCCCAACTTGGCATCATCCGCTTCGAACCAGGGCGATCCGTCCGGGTAACGGCGAAATTGCCGGACGCGTTGGACGCACGCCAATCCCGGACCGGCTTGCGCGATAAAAATTTCATGCTCGCGCAAGATCGCGATGGTCATCCCGGCGATGCGCCGCGCGTCGGGCGCTAGATTCGCGTTGAGATTGTAGAGCGTGTCGTTCGCCACGCGCACCGCTTGCCGCAACGCGAGCATGATACTGCCGCGACTCGCACCATATTCGCGTCGCGCGGCTTCGATCAACTCGCGTGCGATTTCGTCGCGCCCCTCGGTCTCGCCTTCGACTTGCGCGACGGCGAACATGCGTCCGCGCCCCGTGCGCGTGCCGAACAGCGCCACTTCATCGAACTGGGCGATTTGATCCGGCGATTCTTGCCATCCGCCATCCGCGATGGCGAGTTGCGCGATTGCAATGTCTTCTGTCACGCGCGACATTATACACTGTGCCACGCAGATTGTAAATTATGATTTGCCGGCAAACCAGAAACCAGGTTTCTCGCCGAAGGCGGAAACCTGGTTTCTGTCACGCCTCCGCAAGGTTTTTGTTTTCAGCGCACTGCGTCTGCGGGCATGCCCGGCTTGAGTTCCTGATTGGGGTTCGGAATTTGCACGCGCACGGCGAACACCGTGTTCACGCGTTCGGTCTGACTCTGCACGTTGCGCGGCGTGAACTCGGCTTGCGTCGCGATGAACACCACTTTGCCAGTGAAGGTTTTATTCGGGAACGAATCCACCTTGACCGCGACTTGATCGCCGATTTTAACATTGCCGATTTGCGTCTCCGGCACGTAGATCGTCAGTTTGACCGATTCGAGATTTGTCACGGTGAGCAAGGTCGCGTTCGGCGTCACCGTTTCGCCGAGATGCGCCACGCGCCGCGCGACGATGCCATTGACCGGACTTGTCAGTATCATCTTGCCGGCTTGCACTTGGAGCAGATTCAGCGCGGCTTGCGCCTGCTTGACGCCGGCTTCCGCCACCGCGATTTGTTCTTTCGTCGCGCCGGCTTTGACCGCGTCGAGCCGCGCTTGCGCAACATCCACCGCCGCCGCCGCCGTATCGTACTGCGCCTTTGCCGCATCCACTTGTGTATCGAGCGTCAACGGATGCGCGCGCATGTCTTGCAAAATCTGCAATCCTTTTTCCGCGCCTTCAACATTCGCTTGCGCGGCGAGCACGGTCGCCTCCGCCGCCCACCAATTATTCACCAACACCTTGCCTTCGATGCGGACCTGGTCAACCCCGCCCGCGCCGTCCACGCGCGTCCGCGCCGAAATCGCGTTTGCCGTCGCGGCTTCGAGTTGCGCCTTTGTCGCTTTTAACTGCGCTTCCGCTGCCGCGATTCGCACATCGAGTTCTTGCGGATTCGCGCGCACGGCTTGCGTGTTACTCCACGCGCGTTTCGCACCTTCACGCGCGGCAACCGCTTGCGCAAGCGCGGCATCGGCTTGGCGAACATCTTCGGTGCGCGCGCCGGCTTGCACCTGCGCGAGTTGCGCGCGCGCGGTGTCTACCGCGGCTTGCGCTTGCGCGATTTGCGCGTCGAGCAACGCGCGATCCAGACGCACCAGTTCGTTGCCGGCAGTGACCGCGTCGCCTTCTTCGACGAGCATCGCGTGTACGCGCCCGCCGATCTCCGCCGAGATGATCACTTCTTCGCCTTCGATAAAACCAGATGCGGTGCTCGCATTCACGCTCGCTTTGCCGATGGTGTTCGAATACAAATAGTATCCACCCGCCAGCAACGCGAGGAGGACGATAATCGGAATAATTCGTTTGCGATGTTCCATGCTAACCTCCGGATAAAGTGGGACAGTGAGACCGTGGTCACGCGTCGCGTTTGAGATGGTTGCTCGCGTGACGCAGACGCGCGATGAACACGTCTTCGAGTGACGGCAAAATGAACTCGATATTTTTTACTGCGATGCTTTGCGTCATTAACAAATCGCGCACGGTTGAAATTTTCGCGCGCGCGTCCGCGCCAATCGCGTGGATCAACGATCCGTAGAGCGCAACCTCGTCGAACAAATTCGCGTCGCGCAACGTCGTCAGCGCCACGTCGAGCCGGTCGCATTCGATTTCGAGTACCTCGCCGATCATTTGCGCCGATTTCATTTCGTACGGCGTGCCTTCCGCGACGAGTTTGCCCTGATAAATAAACGCGAGCCGATTGCAGTTTTCCGCTTCGTCCATGTAATGCGTCGTCACGAGAATGGTCGTGCCGCGTTCGGCGAGATCGTACACCAAATCCCACAGCGTGCGCCGCGAGACCGGATCCACGCCGGCGGTCGGCTCATCGAGAAACAAGAATTCCGGTTGATGCGCGAGCGCGCACGCGAGCGCGAGCCGTTGGCGCGAGCCGCCGGCGAGCGCGGTAACGCGCGTGTGGGGTTCGTTCTCCAAGCCGACGAGCGGCAGCACCTCGCGGCGTCGCGCGGCGATCAACTCGCGCTTGAGTCCGTAGACGCCCGCGTAGAAATCGAAATTCTCCGCGACGGTGAGGTCGGCATAGAGCGCGAATTTCTGCGAGACGTAGCCGACGCGCTGGCGCACCTCTTCGGCTTGGCGCACGATGTCGAATCCCAGCACCGCGCCTTTGCCCGAGGTTGGCGCGAGCAAACCAAGCAACATGCGAATCGTCGTCGTCTTGCCCGCGCCGTTCGGACCGAGCAAGCCGAAAATCTCGCCACGGTGCACGGCGAACGAAATGCCGTCTACGGCTTTGAAACTGTCGAAATGCTTACGCAGGTTTTCGACAAAGAGTGAAACGTCATTCATCGTCAGACCTTGGTTCCCAGGGTTCGCGGCGCGGAATCCACCGCGGCACGTTGCGTTGATACTCCGCATACGCGTCGCCGAAACGCTGTTGCAACCCAGGTTCTTCAATCAGTGCAATGTAAACGAGATTCATCAGCAGAAAAACCGCGAACCAGACGAACAAACCCAGGACACCCAAGCACATCGCTTCGCCGAGCAAAACGCCCAAGACCCCGGTGATCATCGGGTTGCGCGTCTGCCGATAGATGCCGCGCACCACCAGTTTTTGCGGCGGGTCCCACGGCGCGAGCGTGCCCCGCCCAACGTTCGCGAACAACGAAATCGTTTTGACGATTAAAGTCAAGCCCGCGCCGATCAAACCGATTCCGAGCAACGGCGGCGCGAAATTCAGCGGCGGCGTCAACGACCAACCGATATTGACCGCGCCATTCGAGCAAATGACGAGCGATGGAATGACGACGGTCACGATAAACGGCAACATCAGGATCGCGAACACATGCCGCGCGATTGTCACGGCGCCCCCTCGGGTTTGCGTTCGCGCTGGGTCGTCATCAACACGAACGCATCTTCGAGACGCGGCTTGACGACGCGCACATGATCTATCGCGATGCCATGCGTGTTCCAAACCTCGCGCAGTTCCGCTTCACGTTCCGCGCGATCAACCAGCACGCGCAGCGAATCGCCGTGCGTCGAAACGCTCAACACACCTGCGCCGGTTTCGATGGCGCGCCGCGCGAGTTTCGCCTGGGACGATTGCGCTTCGAGGGCGACCGCGCCGAGATGTTCGCGAATCGCGCTTGGGGTATCGCACGCGATCATTTCGCCGCGATACATCAAGCCGACGCGCGTGCACCGTTCCGCTTCGTCCAAGTACGGCGTCGCGATGATGATCGTCACACCTTGCAAATGCACCTCGCTCAACAAATCCCAAAACTCGCGGCGACTGATCGGGTCTACACCGGTTGTCGGCTCGTCGAGCAACAAGACGCGCGGACGATGCATCAGCGACGCGGCGAGCGCGAGTTTTTTCTGCATCCCGCCGGACAAGTTGCGCGCGAGGCGCGTCTGAAATTCGGTGAGCCGCGCGAAACCCAACAAGCGGGCGATGAGCGCGAGACGTTCGTCGCGCGACGCGCCGAATAAATCGGCAAAGAAATTCAAATTCTCGAGGACGGTTAAATCGGGATAGAGCGCGAACCGCTGCGGCATGTAACCGATCACCTGCTTCGCGGCTTCGGCGTCGCGCACCGTGTCGCGTCCATCCACGGTGACCGCGCCGGACGTGGGATTCATCGCGGTCGCGATGACGCGCAGTGTCGTCGTCTTGCCCGCGCCATCGGGACCGATCAAGCCGAAAATTTCGCCGGCGTTCACGTCGAACGAAAGATTTTTGACCGCGACAGTTTCGGCGAATTGCTTGGTGAGGTGGTTAAGTGAAATCATGTTTATTCAAGCGACTTGCGAAAACGCAATGACGCGCCGATCAGAATCAGAGGACCAAGAATCACGAGCGCGATGACTGGCTCTTCAAACGAACCGATGCCGGCGCCTTTCAAGATGATGCTGCGGAGAATCACGAGCATGTAGCGGAGCGGCACGGCATAACTGATGGCTTGCAACCAACCAGGCATCGCCTCGAGTGGAAAGAAAAAGCCGGCAAGAAAGATGCTTGGCAACATCGTGAGGAACGCGAGGAACATCGCCTCCTGTTGACTGCGCGCGACGGACGATACGAACAAGCCCATGCCGAGCGTCGTGAGCAGAAACAACAACGACAAGCCGAGGAGCAGCGGAATACTTCCGCGAATCGGCACGCCGAACAAAATGACTCCCAGCACCAACACTTCGAGCAGATCGAAAAACGCGATGCCGACGTACGGAATGACTTTGCCGATGACTAGTTCCCAGGATTTGATCGGCGTGACGACGAGTTGCTCAATTGTGCCTTGCTCGCGTTCGCGCACAATCGCCAGCGCGGTGAACAGCATGGTGAGGAATTGCAAAATCATGCCCATCACCGCGGGAATCATATAGTTTGCGGATTTTAATTCCGGATTGTACCACACGCGCGGGCGCACCTCGATGCCGCCAAGCCGCGTCACGTCAATGCCCAACCGTTGTTGCATCACCTTGACGCTTTGCGCTTGCCCGACCGATTGCGACGCCGCAAATGCGGTGGAGGCGACGCTCGGATCCGAACCGTCAATCAGAAACGCGACTTCGGCAAGTTGCCCTTTCGCCAACTTGTCGCCGTACCCGGCGGGAATGATGATGCCGGCGCGCGCCTGACCGTTATCCAGCCATTCGGCGATCTGTGACTCGTTTTGCGCGTACTGCGTGATGAGAAAATAATCGGAGGCGCGATACGCTTCGATCAATTGACGACTTTGCTGAGTGCGATCCGCGTCCAGGACGACGGTGTTCAAGCGGCGAATGTCGGTCGTCGCGGCGTACCCCAGCAAAACGAGTTGGATGATCGGAATGATGAACATGATTGCGAGCGTGCGCCGGTCGCGCAAGATGTGGATGACCTCTTTACGCATGATCGAGAGGAGACGGCTATTCATCGCGCTTTCCTTTCGCGCGGGTCGGCCAGCGCGCCGCGCAAGAACAAGGTGACGAGTTCGGGAATCACCTGGTCATAATCCCATGCTGGATCAACATCCACTTGCAAAATATCGCGCAACATCACAAAGGGAAAAAACATGCCGATGAACCCGCGCGCCGCCACCGCCGGGTCCAGGTCGCGCCGAAACCTTCCTTGCTTGATCTGTTCCCGGAAAATACCTTCGATCAAGCTGGTGCCATACAAGACCACTTGCTCGAGATAGCTCTGCCGGGTTGCCTGGTTCATGCTCGGCAATGCCGTAACGAGAATGCGAAAGATGTGCGCGTTTTGGCGAATCGTCGCGACCAAGGTCTGCGCGCCGTCGGTGAGGATTTGCTCTGGCGACGCGTCAGTGTCGAGTTGCGGAGCGGCTTGGGCGCGCACGGTCGTCACCGCCGGCTCGATCGCGTGGCGCGGAATGCTGACGAGCAGGTCGCCCTTGTTTTTGAAATAGTTGTAGATCGATCCCTCGGCGACGCCGGCTTGGCGCGCGATGTCGGCAATCCGGGCGCGCTCAAAACCCTTGGCGGAGAACACCTTGACGGCGGCGGCGAGGATTTGCGCCTTGCGCTCTTCCACGAGCGCGCGGCGCGCGTTTGGAGTTAAACGAGACATGGTTGGTTTTCCATGAATATCTGCTCACTTTGAATGAATACACATTCAGTATTATTCTACACCAAGCGCAGGGGTTTGTCAAGCGCGAATTTCAAATCGAGTATACCGCAAAAGTGTCGGGGCTTGCGTAGAACCATCTATTGAATAAACTGCAGGTGCGTGTGAATCTTGCGCCAGGAGTCAAGCAATGTCTCGTCAGCAATCACGCCCACAACGGGAAGCCGCATTTTTAGGACTCG
>JACRBM010000070.1 GCA_016219275.1 Chloroflexota bacterium | reverse complement strand
TTTCCAACTTGCCAATCGCAAACTGGAAATTTACGCCACGGGGAATCGTAGGGCAAGTTTCCAACTTGCCAATCGCAAATTGGAACTTTGCGCCACGGGGAATCGTAGGGCAAGTTTCCAACTTGCCTCACGAAATACGAAACGAGAAAAATTTTTGGAGGAGTGGCAACATGAACCGTTTGATCGCGATGTGTGGACTGGACTGCGCCGCGTGCGATGCGTACCTCGCGACGCAGGCAAATGATCGCGCGGCGCAAGAGCGCGTGATCGCCAAGTGGCAGCAAGAGTACAACCTGGCGAACGTGACGCTGCAAGATGTGACGTGTGATGGTTGCGTGACTGGCGGACGCTTGGGCGGCTATTGCGGCAAGTGTGAAATTCGCGCGTGCGGCACGGCTCGCCAACTTGCCAACTGCGCGCACTGCAACGATTACGCAACGTGCGACAAGCTGGTTGGCTTTTTCGCGCAAGTGCCCATCGCGCGCGCCAATCTCGACGAGATTCGACGCGCGTTGTAGCAAGAACCCCATTCCTGCCGAAACGGGAATGGGGTTCTTAATTTTAGCGCGTCAGCTCGACGATCAGCACGTCGAGCGCAACCGATGGCTCGGCGCGACTCGTCTTCATCGCGAGGTCGGTGTTGAGGAGTTTCTGATAGATCGCTTCGAGTTGCGGCATGGAAAAGTTCAGCGCTTGTGTCCAGGTTTTCTGCGCGACGAACGGATGCAAGTGGAGTTGTTCGCGCGTGTGGTCGAGCGTATCTCCGCGCGCGGCGAGGTCGCGCATCTGCAGCAGCATACGAAATTGGCGCACGATCATTGTGAGCAAGTACTGCGGCGCGGCGTTTTGTTGCAGATGCGCGTGCAACAGATCGAGTGCGCGTTTCGTTTGTCGCTTGCCCACCGCGTCCACCAACTCGAAAATGTTCGCTTCGTTCACTGCCGCGACGAGCGTCTGCACATCCTGGGCGCGAATCGGCGCGTCGCCGCGATAGGTGATGAGTTTTTCGATCTCATTGTCGAGCAAGCGCGGGTCCGCGCCGACGTGTTGCGCGAGTTGTTCGACCGCGTCCGGTTCGATCTGCGCGCCCTTGGATTTCACGCGCGCGTGAATCCAGCCCGGCAAATTTCGCATTTCGGGCGCGACGAATTCCCGGACTGCCGCGTGTTTGTCCGCGCTCGCGTATTTGAGAATCGGATTATTCTTCGCCAGCGTTTTCGATTCGATAAAGACGAGCCGCGCGTGGTCGGGCAACTGCGCGAGGTACTCTTGCAAACTCTTGGCAAGATCGGGGTTCGATTCCTCTTCAACCGCGTCGCCTTCGCCGTCATCCTTGCCGCGCCTGGGTTCGAGGCGCGCGAGCAAGCCCGTGACAATCACGAGCCGCTTGTCGGAGAGAAACGGAATCGCGTCGCACGCGTGTCGCAATTCGCCGAGCGAGACCTTGGCGTCGAATCGCGCCGTGTTCAGGTCGGCGTACTGCGCGTCGCCCATCTTGGCGTAGAGCGCGCGGACTTGTTCGGTGCGCGCCAGTTCGTCATCGCCGTGAAAGATATAATACATGCTTCACTCAACCCAATGATCTGCGCGCATTATACACGCGCTCCATCAAATTCCAAATTGTGGGATTTTAAATTCCCCACCCCGCCCACGCGGGCGTGCCCGCCGCGTCAAGACCCGCGAAGGTAGCGGTCCCATTTCGCCGCGATATCGTTCGCGGTTCGGTCGCGCGATGCCGCCGGATTCCAACCGGACGTTGGCGGCGCTTGGGTTTGTCCTGGCGACCACGTCGCGAGTTGTTGTTGCAACAGCGCTTGCCAATTCATCGGTTGCATCCGCGTCGCTTGCAATTGCATTTGCAAATTTTGCGCGACCTGGGGCGCGAGTTGCTGCAATTTTTGAAACGCTTGCATGTATTCCGGGACGCGATTCTGCGACGCATACAGCGTGCACAAAACATAGTACGGTTGCGGAATCGCGGGGTTGAGTTGAATCGCCGTGTTCAAATGTCGCTCGGCAAGGTCTGGGCGGTTCAGCGTCGCGTAAAAAATTCCGGCATTGACGTGCAAGCGGCTGTCCTGCGGACTGAGCCGAAGCGCGATTTCCGTTTGCGCTTGCGCGGCTTGCCAATTTCCCAGCGCGGCATAGAGCTGTCCCAGCCAGCCGTGCGCCTCCGCCGAATTGGGTTCGAGCTTGATCGCTTCTTCCAGGTGCGGCACGGCGAGCGCCGGCTTTTGGAGCGACCAGTAAAAACTGGCGAGTTGAAAACGATAACTCAGGTTCCGGGGATCGAGTTGCGCGGCTTGATTGTATTCCGCCGCGGCTTCGTCCCACTTTGCCATTCGCACCAGACTGTTGCCCAGCATGAAATGCAACATCGCGTTCGTCGGGTTGAGCGCGACTGCGCGCCGAATTTCCTGGAGCGATTCCGGGATCAATCCTTTTTGTTCCAAGACCGTCGCGCGCATCGCGTGCAGGTCCGCCGATTTTTGATCGCGCGCGATCAGTGCATCCAGGTGTCGCAACGCATCGTCGAAACGTCCCGCCGTCGCGTACAGCATCACGAGGTTGCGTTGCAGTCCCTCGTCTTTCGGCACGAGCGGCAACAATTCCTCGCACGCCTGGATGCCTTCGGCGATTTTTTGTTTGCGCGAGTAATAGCGCGCGAGACTATAACGCGGCGGCAATGCTTTCGGATTGAGTTGAATCGCTTGTTTCCACTTGTTCGCCGCTTCGACCGCGACGGTTTCGGATAATTCTTCTTCGGCTTGCACTGCGAGCGCATCGCCCCAGGTTGTCAACGCCATCGAATCGTTCGGACGTTGCCGGTCGTACCGCGCGACGTACTCGAGCGCGGTTTTGTAATCGCGGCGACCCAGCGCCAACTGCGCTTGCAACAAATCGAGATCGGCGACATCGGTCGCCTTCGTCACGTCGAGACTCAACTTGTCGCGGAGTTGTTGGATGTGCTCCTTGATCGTCGGGTCGTTCAACTGATTCTGGGTCGCCATTTCCACGAGACGATCAAAGCGTTCCTTCACATCTTGGTACGGCAGAAGAATCGCGCGGGGCAGCGCGAGTTTGAGTTCGGCGTTGAGTCCTGCCATGAACGTGTCAAAATCCGGACACTCGAAGAGGTGAAAACGTTTGGGATACTGGGTCGCGAGCGCGAGGACGCGCGGCGCGGGGTTATCCTTCGGACGAACACCCCAGTAGATGCCGTTCGGAAACGTACGCGCGTCTTTGACGACTTGCTCGAACACACGCATTACCGACAGATCGCGTCCCGCGTAGCCGATCACGACCATGCCGCACTCGCCGGCGAACTCTTTGAACTTGGCGCTCATGTTCGGATCGAGTTCTTCCAATTCTTCGGTGGTGTTCTTCAAGCGTTGGAAAAGATAATCGCCGTGCAGTTTGATGATCTTGGCGCGGTCGGTCGTGATGCGAATGTCCATCACCTGGGAATCGGCGGCGCAGACGACCGGGTTGTAACCCAGGTACATCGTAAGCGCGTCGTTGATCAGGTCGTCAAAGTTCGTCGTGAAGATCGTATTGAAATAACCTTTTTGCACGATGTTCGCGAGGTACAAATAGCCCCAACTCGGAAACGCGCCTTCGACCTTTTTCTCGATGTACGCCTGGCGCGCGCGCTGAACCGGATACAACCATTCGAAAAGGCGCGAGTACTCGTCGTCTTGGTTGTACCACTCTTTTTGCGCCGCGCACCATTTTTCGAAATTCGCGTCTTTGGGCGCGTTCTCCTCGAACGCCATCTGTCGCCATTCGCGAATCATTTCCGAGGCGAGGAGGACGCCGGAACTTTTGGACGCGCCCGCGCCGAGGAGCAAGGTAAATTCGCGCGGGTTGGCTTGCGCGACAAGGCGAATAACGCGGATCGGTGAAAGCAGAACTGGTTCTGGCATACGAACTCCTTACCGCGAGCGGTTTGCTCGTATGCCAATCATAATCGGAATTGCGGGTAAAGCAAGACCCCCACCCCAGCCCTCCCCCGTTCGGCAAACTTCGCCGAACAGGGGAGGGTTGGGGTGGGGGGGGCGACTCGCGTTAACCCGTTAGAATCTGCTCCACCCGATACCCCGCCGCGAGAAACCATTGCAAATCATCCGCATGGTCGAGCAGGTCAATCGGCGTTGTGCCGGTCAGCGCAAAGAATTGTTTTTCGACAGCAACCGCGTCGCCGCTGGGACGTTGCATCGGGTCGGAATGCTCGCGCCAGAACGCGTGCCACAACGCTTGCGCGTCGCGCGGCAAATCGGGCACGCTCACAAATCCCTTGCGATGCGCGTCAATCCGAATCCAATTTTCTTTCAACGCGCGAATCAGCGGATAAAGATGCGGTTCGCCTGGATCATCGCGCAAATAGTGAAACGTCACCGACGCGTTCATATACGTGTAGTAAATGTCCCACAAATGATCTTTTGCATCCATCCACGCGACGCCAAACCGCGCGACAAAATCGAACGGATTCGAGTAGCCGATGAGCACGATATCGCTGAGGTCGTTGCTGCGAACGCTGTAATAGTACGGATAGAACGACTCGGCGAGCGCGTGGAGCGTGGCGAATTGCGCGGCGCGTCCATCCAACCCAGGATACGTCGAGTGCGCGTTGCAGCCGAACAACCCAGTCTGCGGATCGCGGTACACGACGAGGTTATGCTCGATGTCCTGGGTCGTTTCGAGAAGCATGAACTGCGGTGCGTGCCCGTGCAAATAATTTACGGCGTACGCGAACAACGCGCCCTCAAAGCAATGCGCGATGCCCATTTGCAAAACGCGGCGCGGCGGGAGCGCAGTCTCGTCCTGCTCCGGCGAAACGTGATCGTCGTTGTAGTACACTTGATTGTTGAGAAAATCTTGCACCTTGTCCGGCGTGTCGAGCGCGGCGAGGACGAGTAATTCGTCGTCGGCGAAACGCAAACCCAGCTCGCGCGTGCGCGCGACGAGCCGCGCGTGCGTGACTGGGGTGACCGCATCGCGATACTGCTCGACGAATCCGCGCAAGACGCGCGCGGGATCAAGTTCGTTGAGTGAAATGCCGGGAGAAAGTGGTCTGCTCATGAGGACACATTCACCGCAGAGGCGCGGAGCACGCGGAGAACGCAAAGTTTTTATATATGAATTTTCTCCGCGCTCTCGGCGTCTCTGCGGTAAAAAATTATTCGCGAATTAACTGCTTGATGCGATAGCCCGCCGCGAGAAAATATTGCAGATCGCTCGCGTTATCTGCGAGGTCAATCGGCGTCGTGCCGGTCAAACGCATAAATTCTTTTTCGATTTCGCGCGCCGCGCCTTGCGCGCGTCGTCCATCGTTCGCGCCGTACACGCGCCAGAACGCGCGCCACACGTCTTGCGCGTCGCGCGGCAAATCGGCGACGCTGACGAACGGTTTGCCATTCGCATCCATCCGAATCCAGTTTTCTTTCAGCGCGCGCACGACCGGATACAGATGCGTTTCGTTCGAATCGTCGAAATAGCGCAAGCGCACCGTGTCGTCTACGTACGTATAGTACAAATCCCAGAGCGGCTGCTCCGAACCGATCCACGCGGTGCCGAATTTCGGGATCAAGTCGAACGGCTCGGAATAACCGACGAGCGTGAGGTCGTTTGGATCGTGCGTGCGGTCGCTGTAATAGTACGGCACGAACGACTCCGCCATTTCGCGAATCGTGCGAAACCGCGCTGGGCGACCATCAAGATTCGGAAACGCGGAATGCGCGTTGCAACCGTACAACCCGGTCGCCGGGTTTTGCCACACGACGAGGTTATGTTCCGAATCCTGGGACGCTTCGAGCAAGACCATGCGCGGGTTGTGACCGTGCAAGAAATTAACCGCGTACGCGAACAGCGCGCCTTCAAAGCAATGCGCCAGCCCGGTTCGCAGGACGAGGCGCGGCGGCATCGCCGTCTCTTCGAGTTCGACCGCCGCGTGATCGTTGTTGTAATAAATCTGCGTGTTGAGAAATTGCTGCACCTTGTCCGGCGTGTCGAGCGCGGCGAGAATCGTCACTTCGTCGTCGCTCAAATGCCAAGCGTACTCGCGCACGCGCGCGCGAAACCACGCCAACGCGACCGGGTTGGTCGCGCGGCGATAGCAGTCGGCAAAATGGCGTAGTTGTTGCGAGGATTCGAATTCCGGCAAGGTGATGCCGGGGGGAATGGGTTTGCTCATCGGGCGGGAGTATATCGAACGTTGCGATTTGCGTCAACGTTTGCCGTTGCCCGCAAATTGTGCTATACTTTTTGCAGTTGCCCCTGTAGCTCAAATGGATAGAGCGAAGCACTCCTAACGCTGAGGTTGTGGGTTCAAGTCCCGCCAGGGGCATTCTGCGTTTCTAACCAGAGAGCACAGAGAAATTTTTCTCTGTGCTCTCTGTGTTCTCCGCGGTAAACAAATCCATGCTACTCGCGCGCGGCGGTAATCTCCTCGATTTGCGCGAGCATCCGCGCCCAATGCGTGCCGCGCCAGTACACGCGCCGGCATTGTGGGCATCTCCGAAAACGCGTGTGCGTGCGTAACACGTACGCCGGTACATCGTCGCGCACCAATTCGATGGGCGCGTCTTCGATGGGCACGTTGCATTCGGCGCACCGCGAGAATGCTTCGTGCGCGGAGAGATGCAATTCGCGAAACACTTGGTGCACCTGGTCCGCGACGTGATCCGATTCGATCAACACGAATCTCAAACCGCGTCGCCGCGTCAGTTCGACATCGCGCGTGAGCAGAACGCGATGCTCGGCGCGCGCGATCTGCGCGAGTTCGGGATCGTCCATGTGCGGCAGATACGTCGTGTCGTAACCGAGCAGACGTAGCCAGGTCGCTAGGCGTCCTAACATATTGTCGGCGAGGAATTTCATCGCGTCGGATTATAGCGCGGGAAAGGAAACAAGTAAACTCGAAATCTTGTCTCCTCGTCCACCTATGCTATAATGCCGCCGACAAGGAGGAACGATGTCGCTCACACGTGCTCAAGTGTTACACATCGCCGAACTGGCAAAACTGAAATTGGATGACGCCGACGTGGACCGCATGACGCAGCAGTTGTCCGCGATTCTCGATCACGCCGCGCGCTTGCAAGAGTTGAACACGGACGCGATTTCGCCGACCGCGAGCGTCGTGCCGCTGCACAATGTGATGCGCGACGATGTGGTCGCGCCGTCATTGCCGCGCGCGGATGCGTTGGCAAACGCGCCGGACAAGGACGATAAGGGCGAATTTTTCCGCGTGCGCGCGATTTTCAAAGAGTAACGAGGCGAACAACATGGAATTATTTCGATTGACGATTCATCAAGCGTGCGAGTTGTTGCAAAAAGGCGAGATCAGTTCGGTCGAGTTGACGCGCGCGGTGTTGCAACGCATTGACGCGGTCGAAGCACGCGTCCAGGCATTTCTCACCTTGATTGGCGAACGCGCGCTCGACCAGGCGCGTGAGGCGGACGCGCAGTGGGCGCAGCATCGCCGCGATGGAACACCCGCGCCCAAGTTGCTCGGTATCCCGATGGCGATCAAGGACGAAGTCTTGACGCGCGGCGTGCGCACGACCGCGGGTTCGAAAATTCTGAACAATTTTGTACCACCGTACAACGCGACCGTGATGGAAAAATTGAATGCGGCGGGCGGCATTCTCATCGGCAAAACGAATCAGGACGAATTCGCGATGGGGTCGTCCACCGAAAACTCGCGCTATTTCGTCACGCACAATCCCTGGGATTTGGAACGCGTGCCCGGTGGATCGAGCGGCGGCAGCGCGGCGGCGCTCGCGGCGGATGAAACCTTGTTCGCGCTCGGCACGGACACCGGCGGCAGTGTGCGCCAACCCGCGTCGTTCACGAACGTCGTCGGCTTGCGCCCGACGTACGGACGCGTGTCGCGGTACGGCATCGTCGCGTACGCGTCGTCGCTCGACCAGGTGGGACCAATGGCGAAGGATGTGCGCGATGCCGCGACGATTCTGGGCATCATCGCCGGGTACGACGCGCACGAAGCGACCTCGGTGAATACGCCGGTGCCGGATTACGAAGCGGCGCTGGTAGGGGCGACGCATGCGTCGCCCTTACAAAATATTCGGATCGGCGTGCCGCGCGAATATTTTATCGAAGGCATGCAAGCCGGCGTCGAGCGCGCGGTGCGCGACGCGTTGCGCGTGATGGAATCGCTTGGCGCGACGACGCACGCGGTTACGCTGCCGCACACCGATTACTCGCTCCCGGCGTACTATCTCATCGCGCCGGCGGAGGCGTCCGCGAATCTCGCACGGTACGACGGCGTCAAGTACGGCTATCGCAACGAGATCAGCAACGAGATGTGGGATGTGATGCGCGCGACGCGCGGCGATGGATTCGGCGCGGAGGTCAAGCGGCGCATCATGCTCGGCACATACGCGTTGAGCGCGGGTTACTACGACGCGTACTATTTGAAAGCGCAAAAAGTTCGTACGCTCATCAAGCAGGATTTCGACCAGGCATTTGAAAAGGTGGACGTGATCGTGGGACCGACTTCGCCGACGACCGCGTTCAAGATTGGCGAGAAAGTGGACGATCCGCTCCAAATGTATCTCGCCGATGTGTTTACGCTTTCGCAAGCGCTCGCCGGCATTCCGACGATCGCGATTCCGTGCGGGTTCGCGGACGGATTGCCCGTCGGCTTGCAAGTGATGGCGCGCGCGTTCGACGAGACGCGCATGTTGCAGGTCGCGTACGCGTACGAGCAAGTGACCGAGTGGCACACGCGGAAACCGAGTTTGTAGTGAACAGTAAAAACGCTCGCGTCGAGAGACGCGGGCGTTTTTGATTTGGATGGAATAATTTTGGTGGATTGTTGACATTAAATACGCGGCATGTTAGAATGCAATCAAATGCGAACTAGTGTTCGGAATCAGGAAAAATGATTGCAATGACTTGGGATTATCAGTTGAATGCCTTGGAGAGTAATCTTCTTCACTTGGGTTATTCTGGCTCAGGGGGTAAGGTCATTCGGGATTACAAATTTGCAACCACGGCAAGGAGACTGGGGCGTGCCGATCTGATCGCATTTGCGGATTCCCGACGACACGATATTTCCACTGCATGCATCGCCGTAAAGCAATTGTTCGATGGCGACAAATTTTCTGTTCTGCGACAATTGAGCTATGTAGGTGCTCCAATTGCGATCCTTGCTTTGTCAGATAGCGTTGAGTTGTGGCCTGTCGTCCACGCTGATAGCACAAGTAACCAACTTGCACCAAGAATAATTGCTACTTTGCAATATGATGAGGTAGGCAAATACTTTGATGCCTATAAGGCAGAACTGTCTCCTCGGTCATTGCTTGATGCAAAACGTAGTGGACGGCAATTTTCCTTTTTCTCTATTGATCCCTCACTGGAAGCATTTGCCCGTGATGCAACCCAGAAAACACTCGTACAACAATATGAAGAAGCAATTGGGTCCATTCCGCAGACATTGCGCAAAAAGTATCCGACCGCATTGACCCGTTTGGCAATTCAGATCTTAGCCGCGCGTATTCTCCAAGACAAGCTGGAGGCATACGACGATCTTCGCACATTTGACCTCAATTCTTTACTAACCGCCTTGCGGAATCGCTTTCCAAGTTATTTTCAAAACATGGATAAGGAAATAAACCTCATAGGAAAGGATACTGCGAAGAGTCTATATGATAGGTTGCATAGTGAGTTCACATTTCGTAGTTTGACTAATGATATGTTGGCGTACTTTTACGAAAACACTTTTGTTACCGAGTCAACGCGCGAAGAGCTAGGTATCCATTACACACCTCGTTTTGTCGCCGAACGTATATTTCAACGATTGCCAATCGAAGATTTGCCGCCAGAGAAACGCACAGTCCTAGATGGTACATGCGGGTCTGGAAATCTACTTTTGGCTGCCTATAATCGTCTTTCGGGCTTGTTGCCTATCGCAAGTTCGACAGAAGAACGGCACTCATACTTGCTTAAGCATATTTGGGGAGTTGACAAAGATCCCTTCGCTAGGGAGATCGCTCGTTTGTCTTTGCTATTGTACGATCTGCCAGCCGGTGATAGTTGGGATATCCGAGTCCGTAATGTGTTCGAACTTAATCCACAAAAAGAATATGGAGATATGCCACACGTTATAGTTGGTAATCCCCCATTCAGTGAACCACGTTCAACAGAAGGAGAACGCGTTGAACTGGCTGCTCAAGTGCTGAACCGTTATGTAGATTGGTTAGCTCCTGGCGGTTTTCTTGGAGTTGTTGTCCCGCTAACTTTTCTTAATAAGAGGGCTACATGCCAGTCTCGCTCGAAATTATTAGCATCTTGTGATTTGCTCGAAGTATGGCATATGCCAGAGGGTACGATTCCTAGTTCTTCTGTTGGAACTGCGATTATCTTAGCGCGGAAATTACCCTCTCGCGAAACCAAATCTGTATCAGTTGCAGGCTTGGTTCGTGTTGACGTAGTTGATCGCAATGATAGAACAGGATTTGCACAAAACCAAGAACCAACTATCAGTTATGTCGTACCCCAGATCAAATGGCTTAGTGCATATCAGCAAAAAATGGAAAGCTCGGCATTTGATCGCGTTTGGACCAAAATAGGGATGACCTTTCCAGCAGTTCACCCTAATTTCTGTGAGCTTAACAATGGGGTCCAGCCGGGTAAAAAGGCGAGGGCGACGCACTTCAGTTCCACACCCAAAGGAAGGGGTTGGAAACCGGTCCTTTACAAAAATACAAATGGCGATATCTTGGAACCATTTGCCATAAATTCTGAAAGACAAAGGATCAGGTACATCAAATACCCAAGCGAAGATATCCAGTGGCCGCGTGAAGCAACTCATTTCGAGAAATCGACGAAACTTGTGTTGAATGCTACTCGAAATGCAACTGCTCCTTGGCGATTTTATGCTGCGATCGATAGAAGCAAGTTGGTTGTGACTGAGAATTTCCATTATGCTCTGCCTCGCGAAGGAGTCACAGCCCAAGAATTGGTCGCGGTTTTCAATAGTACTTTGGCTAACGCTTGGTATGCAAGCCACAACTACCAACGAGATGTTAACTTGAGTGATCTCAAACGACTTCCTTACCCAGTCTTCACCAGTAAACAAAAGGACGAAATCCGTAATTTGGTCCAGCAGATAGAAAAGGTCAAGTCCTCACCAACTCCGATCAACAACGAACTTAGAAAGCTCGTCACCAGGTTAGATGAAGTTGTGTTTGATGCTTATGGCATAAGTCGAGAGGAGCGCAAACAAATTCAAGCTTGGATGGGACGTTTCCCTCGACCTGGAAGGGAATGGAAAAAAATCCCTGTCGCATCTACTAAAGCTGAGACATATTCAGGTAGACGCTGGAAACTTTCTGGCGAGGTTAAGAGTATAGATGCGGAAAGTATTCAAATAACTATCTGGGTGCAGGGGCGTGGTGAATCAGAAATTCCTATTCCTTCTGCAATGCCAGGATGGGCTTTGCGTCCAGGTACCGCATTTATTGCGTCGGTTCCGTGGGAGCAAAAGAATGAAACTGATTTGGCGAAAATCAAGTGGTTCGACTTTTCGCCTCTTGAATTTGGCTATCTATCTGAAGAAGAATTGGTTTCGCTCTTGTCAAAAAATGTAGAGGAATAACGCAATGTCCAACCCCACAACTATAGTTGCCTTTCTTAACACGGGGCAAGGCGATTCTACTGTTATTATTCTTCCCGACCATACGAGTGCTTTACTAATGGATTGTTGCCAAGCGGCTATCTCAGCCGACTATCTAGATCTGCACAAGATTACGACGCTAAAACAAGTATTCTTGAGCCACACCGATGTAGATCATATTGATGGCATACTTGAACTGTTACAAAATTTCAACCATGTAGAATCAATTCGATATAATCATGACACAATTAAGTTTGTCAGGAATAATCAAAGAGTCAAATTTATTTTGCGACAACTAGCGGAACTTACCAACAAACATGGATGGAAATTCGAGTTTCCGTTCGCCGGTCAAAAATGGGAATTCCAGGACGTTGTGGTCGATATTCTTCATCCTGACCAACGAGATAAACGCGATGCGGACTTAAGGGGAGATAGCAATAATGTTTCAGTGATCTTGAGAATTACTTTTGCAGGGCATCGAATCTTGCTGACAGGAGACATAGAAGGTCCGGGATGGCAACATGTGATAGCGCGAAATACAGATTTGAAAGCTGATGTACTCAAGTTTCCTCATCACGGTGCTTGGTACAACCCGGCAGCTGGACAGCCCTCTTTGCCTCAGGTATTAGGGAAAGTGGCACCTGAGTTGGTAGTCATTTCGGTAGGTACCAATAATAGATATAACCATCCAAGTACCGATACTTTTAGACTCCTTTCCAAATCCAAATTGCGTTTTGTCTGTACACAGGCAACGCTTCAATGTCATAAAACCCTTCCCAAAGGAAAATCGCGAGCCTGTGCCGGAACCGTTGAGATAAAAATAAGTAGTGACGGCATGGAAGTAGCTCCCGATCCGAAAACACATGGAGATACGATCCGAAAATTCAAATCTCCCAAATGTAGAAAATAAACGCGGTTCTGTTGTGTATGTCTCAAGCGATTCTCGATCGAGAATCGCTTTTTCCTACCCTCAATTATGCCGAGAATAAGTACACTCGCCAAACGCCGCATTTGACAAAAGTCGGTCGCCGCGATACAATAGCAAACGATACCCCCTCCGGTGGGGGGTGGGCTAGCAAATGAGGCACCCGAATGGCTGAAATCAAGAAAGACGATCTGCGGAACCGCGCGCTCTCGATTCAAGGGCACATGGGCGCGGTGGCGCGCATGATTGACGAGGACGCGTACTGCATTGACATTATCAAGCAGACGCAGGCGATCCAAAAGGCGCTCGAAAAACTGAACGCGCTCCTGCTCGAACGTCACCTGGGCAGTTGCGTCACGACCGCGATTCGCGGCAACAATTCCAAAGAGCGCGAACGCGTGATCAACGAATTGCTCGATGTATTTGAGACCACAGCAAAGCTGTGAACAATGAACAGTGAACTGTTTACTGTTCACTGTTTACTGCTCACTGGAGTTTAGATGTCTACCCAACAAGTTACTCTTCCCATCGCCGGGATGACGTGCGCCTCGTGTGTGATGCACGTCGAGCACGGACTGAAAGAGGTGCCCGGCGTCGAAAAGGCGGCGGTCAATCTCGCGAACGAACGCGCAACGGTCGAGTTCGATCCGGCGCAAGCGAATATAGATCAAATGGTCGCGGCGGTGCGCGATGTCGGCTACGATGTCGTCGTGGACAAGATCACGCTGCCGATTGGCGGCATGACGTGCGCGTCGTGTGTGATGCACGTCGAAGGCGGACTCAAATCCGTACCCGGCGTGCTCAACGTCAGCGTCAACCTCGCGACGGAACGCGCGACGGTCGAGATGATTCCCGGCGCGGCGACGCTCGCCGATTTGAAACACGCGGTCGAGGATGTCGGCTACGAAGTGCTCGACACCGGCGACGCGCAAGCCGGCACGACCGAACTCGTGGACCGCGAACGCGTCTTGCGCGAAGAAGAACGGCAACGCGAGTGGAACGATTTGAAGGTCGGCATTCTTTTCACGTTACCGCTTTTCGCGCTGGCGATGACGCACGACGTACTCGACGCGGCGATGGGGATGGATGCCATGCCGGCGTTCTTCAAATGGACAGGATTCACCTGGCTCTTGTTCGCGCTCGCGACACCGGTGCAATTCTACGTCGGTCGCTCGTACCATCGCGGCGCGTGGAAATCCGCGCGCGCGCTCGCGCCGAATATGGATTTGCTCATCTCGCTTGGCACGAACGCGGCGTACTGGTTCAGCGTGATCGTGATGTTCGCGCCGGTGTTCGGTTTCAAAATCGAATCGCACGTGTACTTTGAAAGCGCGGCGGTCATCATCACGCTCATCAAAGTCGGCAAGTATCTCGAAGCGCGCGCCAAAGGACAGACGTCCGAAGCGATCAAAAATTTGATGAAACTGCAAGCCAAGACCGCGCGCGTTGAACGCGACGGCGCGGAAATCGAAATCCCGATTGACCAAGTGCGTGTCGGCGATGTTGTCACCGTGCGCCCCGGCGAAAAAATTCCGGTGGACGGCGTGATTCTTGTCGGCAATTCGTCGGTGGACGAGTCCATGATCACCGGCGAAAGTTTGCCGGTCGAAAAAACGGTTGGCGACGGCGTGATCGGCGCGACGATCAACAAGGTGGGCGCGTTCAAATTTCAAGCGCGCAAGGTCGGCAAAGAGACCGCACTCGCGCAGATCATCAAGTTGGTCGAGGACGCGCAAGGTTCGAAAGCGCCGATTCAACGGCTCGCCGATCAAATCTCGGCGGTGTTTGTGCCGGCGGTCGTCGTGCTCGCGCTCGCGACGTTCGCCGTGTGGATGATTTTCGGACCGCAACCCGCGTTCAACATGGCGTTCGTCAACTTTGTCGCGGTGCTGATTATCGCGTGCCCGTGCGCGCTCGGTCTCGCCACGCCGACCGCGATCATGGTCGGCACCGGCAAGGGCGCGGAGAACGGCGTGTTGATTCGCAGCGGCGGCGCGCTCGAAACCGCGCACAAGGTCAGCGCGATTATTCTCGACAAGACTGGGACGTTGACCCAGGGTGCGCCGGCGGTAACGGAAACAATTACCAATTACCAAGTACCAATTTCTAAAGAAGAATTCCTTCGCTTGATAGCGAGCGCCGAGAAGAACAGCGAGCATCCGCTGGGTCAAGCCATCGTCAAACACGCGCAGGAAGCCGGGTTGAAGTTGATGGAGCCAACCGAGTTTGGCGCGGTCGCGGGACATGGCATTCGCGCGCGCGTGGACGGGCGCGAGTTGTTGATCGGCAACGCGAAACTGATGAGCGATTCGAACATCTCGCTCGACGGGTTGACCGCGCAAGCCGCGTCGCTCGCGGACGCCGGCAAGACCGCGATGTTCGCGGCGGTAGATGGTCGCGCGGCTGGGTTGATCGCAGTCGCGGATACGCTCAAGCCGAATTCGCGCGCGGCGGTCGCCGAATTGAAAAAACTGGGTCTCAAAGTGTACATCCTGACCGGCGATAATCCGCGCACGGCTGCCGCCATCGCGCATCAGGTTGGCATTGATAATTTCTTCGCCGAAGTTCTGCCGCATCAAAAAGCAGATAAGGTGAAGGAACTGCAAGCGCAAGGCGAAACGGTTGCGATGGTTGGCGACGGCATCAACGACGCGCCCGCGCTCGCACAGGCGAATATCGGCATCGCGATTGGCACAGGCACGGACGTCGCGATGCAAGCTGCCGAGATCACGCTCATCTCCGGCGATTTGCGCGGCGTCGTCACCGCCATCGCGTTATCCAAGCAAACGATTCGCACGATCAAAGGCAACTTGTTCTGGGCGTTCTTTTACAACGTGCTCGGCATTCCGGTTGCGGCGGGCGTGTTGTATCCGTTCTTCGGTTTGTTGTTGAATCCGATCATCGCCGCCGCGGCGATGGCGTTCTCGTCCGTGTTCGTCGTGACTAACTCGTTGCGACTGCGCGGCTTTCGCGCGCCAGTCGTTTGACGCAAAGGTGGCGCAATGGAAAATCTAACCGTCTGGTTCAATCGCATTGACACGCGCGTGACCGAGTGGATGGCGCGCTATGGCGTGCTGCTCCTGCGCGTCAGTCTGGGCATCGTGTTCTTTTGGTTCGGCGTGCTCAAGTTTTTTCCAGGGTTGAGTCCCGCGCAAGATTTGGCAACGCGGACGATCAGCATTCTGACGTTCGGCATGATTCCGCCGAACATCGCCATTCTGATCCTGGCAACCTGGGAATGCGTGATCGGGCTGGGATTGATCTTTGGCGTCTGGATGCGCGCGACGTTGTTCTTGTTGTTCCTGCAAATGCTCGGCACGCTTACCCCCGTCGCGTTCTTTCCGCGCGAAGTGTTCACCGCGATCCCGTACGCGCCGACGCTCGAAGGGCAATACATCATCAAGAATTTCGTGCTTATCAGCGCGGGCTTGGTGATCGGCGCGACGGTGCGCGGCGGCAGAGTGGTCGCCGATCCGCGTGATGCGCGGTTGGCAATCCAAACGCGATAACTTCAAACAGGAGGAGTGACGATGCCCGCGTATGTCATCGTTGAGGTTGAGGTGCACGACCCGGTGGGGTACGACGAGTACAAAAAACTTGCGCCCGCGTCCATCGTGCAGTACGGCGGCAAGTACATTGCGCGCGGCGGCAAGGTTGCTACGCTCGAAGGGGATTGGTCGCCGACGCGCCTCGTCATTCTCGAATTCGAGAGTGTCGCGCGCGCCCAGCAATGGATTGATTCGCCCGAGTATGCGCCGGCGCGCAAACTGCGCCATCGGTACGCGTCGAGCAAGATGATCGTCGTCGAGGGATTGTCCACGTGATTCGCGTCGAGGTGTGCCAATACTGCGGCGCGACGCGCGCAATCATCGCGACCGTGCGCGAATTCGAGCAGAGTTATCGCGACCAGGTGCGGCTCGAGATCGCTCAGTGTCTCAACGAATGTCACAACATGCCGGTCGTCAAGGTGAACAACGAACTCGTCGCCGATGCAACACCGCCGGCGGTGCGCGACTCGATCGCGCGCGCGCTCACCCAGGAGCGCGCGCATGGGTGAAACGCTCGCGGCGATTTACGATCCGCTCATCGCGCCGTTCGATCCGCTCGGCGTGCGCGCGTGGCGCGAGTGGGTCGTGCGCGAGGCGCGCGGGCGCGTGCTCGAAATCGGTATTGGCACCGGCTTGAATTTGAAATACTATCGTGCGGCGGAGGCGATTGCCGCGATTGACCCGGACGGGGCTTCCCTTCAACGCGCGCGCGCGCGACGCAATGGTCACGCGCGCGTGATCCGTCTGCACCAAGCGTTTGCGGAAGCATTGCCCTTCGCCGACGCGTCGTTCGATGCGGTCGTCGGCACGTTGACGTTTTGCTCGATTGGCGACCCAGGTCTGGCGCTCGCCGAAATACGACGCGTGCTCAAGCCCGGCGGGATGTTTCGTCTCATCGAGCACGTGCGTGTCGAGAATCGCGTGATCGCGCGTTTGCAGGACGCGGCGACGCCGTTGTGGAAAAACATCGCGGGCAATTGCCACTTGAATCGCGATACGCGCGCCGCGGTCGCGCGCGCGGGCTTTCAGATTTGCGCGGTGCGGAAACACATCGGCGGATTGTTCATCGGAATTGATGCTGTGAACTAGAAATTGGAAGTTGGAAGTTGGAAGTTGGAAATTGGAATCCCACCTCCAACTTCTAATTTCCAACTTCTAACATCCAAATTCACCAGGAGGAAAGAATGCAACACAAAGATCCCGTCTGTGGAATGACAGTCGAGGAGAGTACGGCAAAATTCAAGTGGGACTATAACGGGACCACGTACTTTTTTTGCGGGAAAGGATGCCAGGTCGCGTTCCAAAAAGACCCCGAAAAGTTTTTGAAGAACGGACCGATGATGCACATGCCCGATCATTCACACTAATCGGTCTGCCGCGAACGCCGCGCGCGAGATTCGTTTCATCTCGCGCGCGGTGTTTGTTTTTGGTCGCGTTACACAATTGCGGATTGTCATTGCATTGGGCGCGACGCGACTCGCAATTAAAGTGGCGGTAGTCGCCCGGCGAATTTGATTGACGCACCGCAACCCCGATGCTATAATTCTTGCAGGAGGGGAACATGCAAAACAAATTTCTTTTTGTGTTCATCGTGAGCGGCTTGCTTGGGTTGAGTGGATTTTTGCTCGCGCCACGCGTCGCCGCGCAAGCGCCGATCAACACGTCGCCCGCGACCGCGATCTACCTCGACAATCAGTGGCAGTACATTCCACCGCAAACGACGCTGTGGTTCCTCTTCGATTACGGCGGCGACCGTTCGATTGCCGAACTGATTTTGCTAGACGGTACGCCAAAGAAATTGCGATTCAATGTGTACACGCCGGGTCAAGTCGCCGGACGCGAAGACGGCAGCAAACCCATCGGACGCGGCTCTGCCCCAATGGTCAACTGCGATGCCGGCAAATGTCCGAGCAACAATCTGCTTTGGAAGGGCGCGTTCAACGAAGCCGGCACGTACATGATCGAGGTCATTAACGACAATCCGATCGGGATGCCGTACATGCTCGGCATCGTCGGCGGGAGCGTCACCTTGCGCGTGCCGCCGCCGCAACCACCCCAGCAACTCGTCCCGCGCGCGTTGCCTACGCCAACTCTCGCGTTGACCGCGACAACAACCCTGACCCCGACACTCGCATTGACGCCTGAGCC
Source organism: Chloroflexota bacterium (assembly GCA_016219275.1). Lineage (NCBI taxonomy): Bacteria > Bacillati > Chloroflexota > Chloroflexota bacterium. Next base: position 6,823 of record JACRBM010000070.1, on the reverse strand, counting down.
AACCCCGAGCGCGACCGCGACGATTACCGCGGCTACGCCGATCACGATGGGCAATGTGTTGTTCGCGCTCGGCAGTCCGCCGCAAAGCATTCCCGAGTACGCCCGGCTATGGTTCGGGTTCGGCTATCCGGCAGAACGCGCGCAAATCGAAATTGTGATTCCGGATGGCGCGGCAACGGGCTTGGCATTTTTACTTTTCGCGCAGGATGCGAACGCGCCAAACAGCGAAATCAAATACATCGGCGCGGCGAGCGCCAACGCGCGCGACCTGTCGTGGGTTGGCGAATTTTCGACGGCAGGCGCGTACTATGTTCAAGTTGTCAACAACACCGCAACACCGCAGTCGTTTCAAGTGCTCGTCATCGGCACTCTGCCAGGTACGCGGCGTTGATACGAAAAACCCGCGCAAGGTTAATGCGCGTATTGAAAAACCGCGTCCACCCGGGCGTGGTTTAATGTTTTTCCAATCCGCCCACTTGCTCGCGCGGGAAATGTCGTTATAATCAGCGACACGATGAGCAACCTGTCTTCCGCCCGCGTGTCGCAGCGCGTGCAATCGTTCACCGAGTCCGTCATTCGCGAAATGACGCGGCTCGCGCAGCAACACCACGCCGTCAACCTCGCCCAGGGGTTTCCGGATTTTTCCGCGCCCACCGAATTGAAACGCGCCGCGGCGCAAGCGATTCACGACGATTGGAATCAGTACGCGATTACCTGGGGTTCGCCGCGCTTGCGCCACGCGCTCGCCGCCAAAGTCCATTGGTTCAATGGCATGGAGATTGACCCGGAGACGCAGATCACCGTCACGTGCGGCGCGACCGAAGCGATGATCGCGACGATGTTCGCGCTCGTCAATCCCGGCGACAAGGTCGCCATCCTCCAACCCTTCTACGAAAATTACGGACCCGACGCGATTCTCGCCGGCGCGGAACCGATTTTTGTTTCGCTGCGTCCGCCGCAGTTCACGTTCGATCCCGACGAATTGCGTCACGCGTTTCGTCGCGGCGCGCGCGCGGTCATCATCAACAATCCAAACAATCCGACTGGACGCGTCTTGACGTATGACGAATTGAAAACGGTCGCCGATCTGTGTCTCGAGTACGACGCGTTCGCGATCACCGATGAAATCTACGAGCACATCGTTTACGCGGATCGCCCGCACATCAGTCTCGCGACCTTGCCCGGCATGGCGGATCGCACGGTGACGATCAGCGGCTTGTCGAAAACGTACTCGATCACCGGTTGGCGGCTGGGTTACGCGCTCGCCGCGCCCGATCTGACGAATGGCATTCGCAAGGCGCACGATTTTCTCACCGTCGGCGCGCCCGCGCCGTTGCAAGAAGCCGGCGCCATCGCGTTACAAATGCCGCGCGCATACTATGATCAACTTCGTGCGGATTACATGCGCCGCCGCGCGCTCATGCTCGACGCATTGCAAAATGCTGGATTCACATTCACCGCGCCGGAAGGCGCGTACTATGTGATGACCGATTTCTCGGCGTTCGGTTTCGACGACGACGTCGCGTTCGCGCGTTATCTCGTCGAGCAGATCGGCGTGGCGACCGTGCCGGGTAGTAGTTTCTACGCGCCGCCCGAACTGGGCAAACGCCAGGTGCGTTTTTGTTTTTGCAAAAAGGATGAAACACTGCGCGCGGCGAGTGAACGTCTGGCGCAGTTGAAACGGAAATAAGCGTGGAACAATCAATCAAAGCGCGGAGCGTAAATCCGCTTAGTTGGGGTGTCGTGCTCGTTTACTGGGTCGTGTTTGTGTCATTTTTCGATAACCATTCGTTATTGCCGTTGCTTTCGCCGTACGCGAAATCGCTCGGCGCGTCCATCGAAATGATCGGCGTCATCGTCGGCGCGTACTCGGCGGTCAACCTGCTTGGCAATCTCGGCACCGGGTACTGGATTGACCGTATCGGGCGCAAGACGCCGATGGTCGTCGGCTTGTTCATCGTCGCGGCGATCCTGGGTTTGTATCCGCTCGCGCGCGACCCGAATCAATTGCTCGCATTGCGCGTGGCGCACGGTTTCGGCGCGGCGCTCGTGTCGCCCGCGTCGCTCGCGTTGATTGACGACCGCGCGCGTCCCGGTCAACGCGGCAAAGCGATGGCATTCTACGGCGCGTCTATCGGCTTGACGACCTTGCTCGCGCCGCCGCTCTCTGGGATGCTACGCGACCGGCTGGGTTACGCGTCGGTGTTCGTGATGCTCGCCGCGCTGATTTTTGTTAGCGCGCTGTTGACCTTGTTCTTCGTTTCGGAAGCGCGGCAACCGCGCGACCACGCGCGTTTTCAGTGGCGCGTGTTGATGAATCGGCGCTTGTCGGTGTCGTACACGTCCGCGTTCGCGCTCTTGTTCGCGCTCGGTTTGCTCATCGTCTTTTTGCCGTTGATGGCAAGCGGGGTCGGTCTCTCGTCGGCGCAGACCGGCATGTTATTCGCGAGTTTCGCCGTCGCCGCGATTTTGATGATGGCTCTGCCGGTCGGACGCATCTCGGATCGCGTCGGCAGGCAAGCGCCGATCATCCTGGGTCTCGCGCTGATCGTGGTCGCGCTCGCGCTGATGCCGGTGTTTGGCGACGCGACCGCGCTGTACGCGTGGATGTTTCTGTACGGCATCGGGTTCGGCGTGCTCTTTCCGGCGATGACCGCGCTGATCGGCGACGAGTTGCCGGCGGACGCGCGCGGGATGGGCGCGGGCATGTTCACCGCGGTCTTTTCGCTCGGCGCGACGGCGGGCACGCTCGCGACCGGGTTACTCGTGGGCATTCAACAACTCGTTGGACTGCATCCGTTTCAAACCGCCGCCGCGCTGATTCTGTTTGCGATGGCGTGGGCGTGGCTCGCGCTGACACCGCGTCGAGAATGAAACACAAACAACGGATGGAAAACGGACAAACGAATAAATGGAACCAACGAATTTTCTGTTGCTAGATGTACACGATTCGTTTATTCGTTTGTCCGTTTATTATTCGTTGACTCCTCTTTCATCACCGCGATCGTCGCGGACGATGGTTCGACATCCAACTCGTCGCGCAGCGCGCGGACGCATTGCTCGAACACGCGACGCGCCTGCGCGCGATCACCGCGCTGGGCGTATGCGCGCATCATCAACCGATACGCGTGTTCCCAGCACCGGTCGCGCGCGAGCACGCGCTCGCACCACGCCACGCATTCATCGTCCATCCCGCGCGCCAGACATTCCGCTGCGAGCCGATCCGCCGCGCGCAAGTACAACGCGAGCAACCGTTCGCGTTCGGCGATTGCCCAGTCCTCGTACCGCGCGTCCGTCGCGAGTAAATCGTCGGCGTAGAGCGCGAGCGCGCGGCGGTACAAATCAAGCGCGTCGTCGTCCGCGGATTGTTCCGCGCGCGCGATTAGCGCGGTGAATTCGTCTGTATCGAGCCACACGTCTGCGCCCGCGCGCAACTGGTACGCCGATCCCTCGCGCGCGATGAACGCCGGTGCGTCATCCGCCTCGCGTTCCGGTTCGAGCGCCTTGTTCAGCGCGTTCAACGCGACTTTGAAATCGCGCGCGGCGGACGCGGGCGACTCGCCGCGCCACAGTGTTTCGAAAATCGTTTCGCGTTCGAGCCACTGTCCGCGTCGCGTGAGGAACACTTGCAACAACTGGCGCGCTTTTTTGCGTTGCCACTCGCGCGCGGAAATTTCCACGTCGCCGCGCCACACGCGAAACGCGCCGAGCATAAACACGCGCAGTTGATAACCTGGGTGCGCGAGCGCATCGCCCAGCCCCAGCGCGCCGAGCAAGCGCGTGATGTACGCGACATGCTTGCCGCGCCGCCGCGCGTGCAACAACAACGGCACGCCCACGCGCGGCGCTTGCCAACCGATGAGCGTCGGCGTCGTCAGCAAATAATCGTAGCGATGTTCTTGCGCGAGCGCGAGGGCGTCATCCAGGTGCGCGAGCATCCGTTCGGGCTGACGCAAATGCCAGTACGCGAGCGCGAGCCACAGCCGCGCCGCCGCGCGACCGAACGTATCGCCGCACGAACGAAATCCCGCGAGCGCGTCGTTCAACGCTTCGATGCCTTCGCGATCGCGTCGCGCGGTGACAAGACTCGCGCCGAGCGCGATTTGCACGAGCGCGATGACCCACGCGTCGCCGGCATCGCGCGCGATCTTGACGCCTTCGACCGCGCTCTTTTGCGCGGCGTCCAGGTCACCGGCAAACCCCCGCGCGCGGCTCATGCCCCACATCGCCTCCGCGCGCACGCGGCGCACCGCCAATTGATCGCCGAGCGCGATCGCGTCTTCGTAGCTCGCCACCGCGCGCGCAAGGTCGCCGCGCAGTTGGTACGCGTGACCCAGACGCATTTTGCCCACCGCCGTGACGAATGGCGAATGCAACCGCGCGCCGAGCGCGATGCCTTCTTGCGCCGCGGCGAACGCTTCGTCCGCGCGACCCTGGAGCGAATCAATCAGCGCGAGCAGGAGCAAGGTCTCGCGCGCGGCGCGCGGCGCGTGCATCTGCCCGCGTTCCGCGCGCGCCCAGTCCTGCAAAATCTCGCGCGCCTCGTCGTGCCGTCCCGTGCGCAGTTTGACGCGCACGCTCAACGCATCCTCGCTCGGACCTTCCTCGTACAACGCGCGCGCCTGGGCGCGCAATTGTTCGGCGTCTTGCGCCTTGCCCATGTTCAATTTATTTTCGGCGAGCAGTTCGAGCAAACGCGCGCGCGCGATGCGGTCGTCCATGCCGTCGCTGAGACGCAATGCTTCTTCGAGCGAATCTTCGGCTTGCGCGGGGCGCACCGTGTCGAGATACACGAGCGCGCGCCCGCGCAACGCGCGCGTGATGCCGCGCGAATCATTCGCGTTGCGCCACGCGTGTTCGGCTTGCGCGTACCACGCGAGTGCCTCGTCGAAGCGCGAACGCAAACGCGCCAGGTCGCCGAGATGAAACATCAGCGTGGGATGCGCGGCGACGACATCGGGGGGGATCGGCTCCATCCACGCGGACAACGTTTCGAGCCGTCCTGCGCGCAACAACGTTTCACCGATTCGTTCGATGACGCGCGCGGCGTCATCGAACGCGCGTGCGCGTAAAAGATGGTACATCGCTTCATCGTGATTTTCCGCGTGGCGATAAAACTCGGCGGCGGTGCGATGCCGCGCCAAGACTGCGTCGGGTTGATCGCGTTGCGCCTGCGCGCGCAAAAAATCGTGGAAAAGATTGTGGTAACGAAAATGCGAATCGCCTAGCGCGACGATGAACAGATCGCGCGCGTGCAGTTGCGCGAGCATCGCGCGCGCGTCGGTGGATGGGCAAACTGCGGCGCACGCCGCCGCGTCCAACTCGCGCAAGACCGCGGTGTGTAACAGAAATGTTTGCGCGTCGGCGGGTTGTTGCGCGAGCACATCGCGCGCGAGATACGCGAACAATGTGTCGAGCGATTCCGCGCCGCGCGCGAGGAGCGCGGCGACGTCAGTTTGCGGATGCGCGCGCATTTCTTGCCACACGAGTTGCAACGCGATAGACCAGCCCTCGGTTTTTTCTTCGAGCGCGGCGACCTGGGAATCGGTCAATTCGCACGCGTACTGGTCGCGAAAGAGCGCGGCGATTTCGTCGCGCGTGAACGCGAGCGCGTCGCGTTTCAGATCGAGGACTTGCCCGCGCGCGCGCCACGACGCGAGATGCTCCCACTGGGGTCGGTCGGCGTAGCGCGTCGCGACGATGACGTGCAAGTCGCGCGGCAGGAACGCGAGCAAGTGGTCCATCAACGAATCCACGTCCGGCGACGCGGCAAGGTGATAATCGTCCACGATGAGGAGCGCGGGTGCTTCAATCGCGGACGCTAGCGCGTTGAGGAGCGCGTCGAGCGCGACGCGCGTGTCGCCGGCGTCCTGCAATAACGCGAGCGGCGCGTCCGATAGCGCGGGCATGCCAAGGCGAAACGCGGCGATGAGGTGCGCGAGAAAAAGGTACGGATCGGCGTCGCCTTCGCTCACGGTGTACCAAAAGAGCGGCACGTTCCACTCGGCAATCTGCGCGAGCGCGGTGGACTTGCCATAGCCGGTGCTCGCCTGCATCAACGTGACGCGATGATCGAGCGACGCGCGCAACTGTGCGTCGACGCGCGGGCGAAGCAAGGCATAACGCGGCAAGCGCGGTGGAATCAGTTTGGTCGTGAGTATTTCTTGGCGGGGCATTATCAATATTTTATCCGCGAATTACGCGAATCTCCGCTGATTCTTTCATTCTTATTCGCGCAATTCGCGTAATTCGCGGATCAAGTTGATTGTTTCACGCGCGCGCGGATTGACGCGACAAGAGAAAGAGCAATCGCCAGCCGAGCAAGAATAGTCCACCAAAGCCGGTCGCGGTGATGGCGAACATGGTTTGGATCGTGGCACTGCCGAGCAGGTACGCGCGGAACACGAGCGCGAACGTGATCGCGACGAGCCACGCGTTGAGCGAACGCGCGAGAAAACGCGCGGGACGTTCGCGCGCGTCCAGACGATACGCGCCGAGGAGCGCCGCGCTGATAAGCCAGGGCACGATGAACGGCAAGGTCGTCTGCGCGATGCCGAGCAGAGGATTCGCGTTAACGGTCTCGTGGTTGCGCTGCCCGATAAACACGAACAGCGCGAGCGCGATCAAATCACCGACGAGCAAAATCCAACCGACCGGACGTTTGAGTGCGTCGAACATGATGGTCTCCTGAAATCGTGGCGCAAAGTTCCAATTTGCGATTGGCAAGTTGGAAACTTGCCCTACGATTCCGCGTGGCGCAAAGTTCCAATTTGCGATTGGCAAGTTGGAAACTTGCCCTACGATTCCGCGTGGCGCAAAGTTC